>DAONOU010000077.1:0-10375 GCA_035409265.1 Arachnia sp.
GCGAGTGGGGTTCCCCTGGACTCGGCTCCGGCGGGCTCATGCCAGCGGGGTGGTGAGGTCTTCGCTTTCATCAGCTATACCGAACTGTCGCACTGGGTAGTACTCGAGGTCGGCCGTCGACCAACGACTCGCGGCCACGGCTCTGTCGACAAGGTCCTGATCCCCACTGGTGTGTGGATCGAGCCAGAGATCCCATACTTCGACAGGCAGGATCAGCGGTGTTCGATCGTGGATCTCGCTGAGTCTCTCGTCCGCGGCTGTCGTCAGTAGCGCCGCCGTCAGCTTCCACCTGTTGGGGTCGTCCTCATCGCGGGAAGAGTCCTGCAACCACGAGTAGAGGCCGGCGAAGGCGATCACTCTGTCGCTCCGACTGCGGAAGTAGTTGGGTTGTCGTCGTCCCTTCGGGCCTGTCCATTCCCAGTAGCCGTTCGCCGGCAGCAGGCATCGCCGACGTTGCAGTGCCCAGGCGAATTTCTCGTTAGCCGTCTCGGAGCGCACGTTGATCAGCGGAGGGCCGGGTTGTCTCGGCCCGCGTTGCCAGGGTCGAGCAAGGTCCCATCGCGCACCCTCCATGCGACGCCCTGGCTGTTTGGATGACTCGACGACAACTGCCACCGCGTCGGTGGGGCGGATCTGCCAGTGTGGGCCAGGCAGCCCCTCGCCCAGAACCTCAGCGTGCAGCACTCGTGCCACATCGACGTCGGGAGTGCTCAGGCTGTACCGACCACACATGAGACCATCCTCTCACCGACGACAAGGGGAGCCGGGCAGGTGTACGGTCGCAGAGTCTCCGCTCGGCGCCCTGCCATGGCGCGGAGGCAGCTGCCCCATCTCGCTTGAGGTGGGGCAGCTCTGCGATTGGCGAGCGGAACGCCGGGGGGAATCTAGGCTCCGATCAGTCGGCTGGACACCAGCCGGTTGAGGGAAACGTGCTGTTCGGCCGCGTCGATCGCCAACTGCCGGTGCAGCTCCGGGGGAATCCGGATCATGAACTTGCCGGAGAACTCGCGGTCGGCGATCGCCACGGGAGGCGTGTCGCCGGTGGCCTGCATATCTTCGAGAATCTCGTCGACCAGCCCGCGCAGGCACATCAGCGCGTGTAGTTGCTTCTCCGCGGCCCAGGACAGGGAGGGCATCTCGGCCACGGTGGCGATGTACGCCTCGTCCTCGGCCGACCAGCGCACACGGTAGGTGTAGTGATCTCCCGTTACCTTCGTCACGATCCTTCTCCTTCCAGCTTGTCGATCGCTGCCAGCACTTGCCGTACCTGGTAGGGCTTGGCCTCGCCTCCGTGGTCTTGGATGTTGACTCGTGGGTCTCCTTGCCAGGGCATTCGGTAGACCCGGTGGGACGTGCCAAGCTGTCGGGGTTCACCGAAGTAGTGGTCGCAGACCCTCGCCAGATCTGCGAACCGGACGCCCTTCGGCGTGCGGCGCATCTCCGCAACGAGCTTCTCTATCCGGGCCACAGATCAATAGTATCAGTACCGGTATCATCGGGGCCGCTTGTCTGGTTTGCGAGGTTGCGCGCTCGACGGTCCGGGCCTCTGAATCGCTGCAGGGCCGCCGGCGGCGGGACTGGGTAGCCTCAAGCGCGTGTCGCGCGGTCACTAGCGCGGGTATGGAGACCCCCAGGCGGACGTAAATACTACGAGTCGTAGGATGGAAGGGTCGGCGAAACTGCCGTCGAAACCTGGTCCAACGGAGTTCAGATAATGGGCACATCGCAGTCCCCAACCACCTCTCGTCTTCGCCGCGCCCTGTGGACGTCGGCGGCCGCCGCACTGCTGCTGGCGGGGTGTTCCGGCGGCGAGGCGCCGCCCGGCGCGCACAGCGGAGGTGAGGCGAACCTGCCCCTGCCCGACCTCGGCAGCATCACCTTCTTCGGCCTCCCCGGCGACGTGCTGCTCGGCTTCGGCCTGGTGGTGTGCGCGTTGGGCCTCGGCTTCGGCGTGCTCACCTACTCGTCGCTGAAGAAGATGCCGGCCCACGCCGCGATGCGCGAGATCTCCGAGCTCATCTACACCACGTGCAAGGCGTACCTGAAGCAACAGGGCAAGTTCCTGTTCCTGCTGTGGGCATTCATCGCGACGATCATCGTCGTCTACTACCTGTTCCTCGTCGACCTAGGGATCGGCAAGACCGCGATCGTGATCGCGTTCTCGCTGATCGGCATGGCAGGCTCGTACGGCGTCGCCTGGTACGGCATCCGCGTCAACACGCTGGCCAACTCCCGCACCGCGCACGCGGCGCTGGGCGGCAAGCCGTACCCGCTGCACGACATCCCGCTGCGCTCCGGCATGAGCATCGGCATGGTGCTGATCTCCGTCGAGCTGGCGATGATGCTCGTCATCCTCGTGTTCCTGCCCCCGGAGATCGCGGGCGCGTGCTTCATCGGCTTCGCGATCGGCGAGTCCCTCGGCGCCTCCGCGCTGCGCATCGCCGGCGGCATCTTCACCAAGATCGCCGACATCGGCGCCGACCTCATGAAGATCGTCTTCCACATCAAGGAGGACGACGCCCGCAACCCCGGCGTGATCGCCGACTGCACCGGCGACAACGCGGGCGACTCCGTCGGCCCGTCCGCCGACGGCTTCGAGACCTACGGCGTCACCGGCGTCGCGCTGATCACCTTCATCCTGCTGGGCGTCCAGGACCCGACGATGCAGATCCAGCTGCTCGTGTGGCTGTTCGTCATCCGCGCCGTCATGGTGGTCGCCTCCGGCATCTCCTACTTCGTCAACGCCTGGCTGACCCGCGCCCGCTACGCCAACGCCACCGAGATGGACTTCGAGCGCCCCCTCACCTCCCTGGTGTGGATCACGTCGACGGTGTGCATCGTCACCACATTCCTCACCTCGCTCGCGCTGATCGGCGGCCTGGGCGACGGCCTCTGGTGGAAGCTCTCGCTGATCGTGTCCTGCGGCACGCTCGCCGGCGCGCTCATCCCCGAACTGGTCAAGGTGTTCACGTCCACCAACGCGCGGCACACGCGCGAGGTCGTCATCTCCTCCAGCAAGGGCGGGCCCTCGCTCGGCATCCTCTCCGGCCTCGTCGCGGGCAACTTCTCCGCATACTGGCTCGGCATGGCCATCACGGGCCTGATGGGCGTCTCGTACTGGATCTCCACCATGGGCCTCGGCGAGATCATGCTCGCGCCCGCGGTGTTCGCGTTCGGCCTCGTCGCCTTCGGCTTCCTGGGCATGGGCCCGGTGACGATCGCCGTCGACAGCTACGGCCCGGTCACGGACAACGCGCAGTCGGTGTTCGAGCTCTCCACCATCGAGGAGATGCCCGGCATCGAGGACGAGCTGGCCCGCGACTACGGCATCACCGCCGACTTCGAGCGCGCCAAGTACCTGCTCGAGGACAACGACGGCGCGGGCAACACGTTCAAGGCGACGGCGAAGCCGGTGCTGATCGGCACCGCGGTCGTGGGCGCCACCACCATGATCTTCTCGATCATGATGGGGCTCACCGACGGCCTGAAGCACGACGTCGAGAACCTCTCGCTGCTGCACGCCCCGTTCCTGCTCGGGCTGCTGGTCGGCGGCGCCGTGATCTTCTGGTTCACCGGCGCCTCCATCCAGGCCGTGACCACGGGCGCCTATCGCGCCGTCGAGTTCATCGGCGCCAACATCAAGCTCGACGGCGAGGCCACGAAGGCCAGCGTCGAGGACTCCCGGAAGGTGGTCCAGATCTGCACGCAGTACGCGCAGAAGGGCATGTTCAACATCTTCCTCGGCATCTTCTTCGCCACGCTCGCGTTCGCGTTCGTGGAGCCGTTCTTCTTCATCGGCTACCTGATCGCCATGGCGCTGTTCGGCCTCTACCAGGCCATCTTCATGGCCAACGCGGGCGGCGCGTGGGACAACGCGAAGAAGCTGGTCGAGGTCGACCTGGCCGCGAAGTCGACCCCGCTGCACGAGGCGACCATCGTGGGCGACACCGTCGGCGACCCCTACAAGGACACCTCGTCGGTGGCGCTGAACCCGGTGATCAAGTTCGCGACACTGTTCGGGCTCCTCGCCGTCGAGCTCGCGGTCAGCCTCAAGGAGCAGGGCGGCGGCACCCTCACGGCCGTCCTCGCCGTCGTGTTCCTGATCGCCAGCATGTACTTCGTGTACCGCTCGTTCTACGGCATGACGATCGGCGAGAAGCTGAGCGACGTGAAGGCTGCGCAGCGCTTAGAGGTCGATCAGGCAGCCTGATCTCGCGGCAGGCCTAGCTTTCTGAGACTTTCTCAGCTATTCTCAGATTGGCGTCGCGATCGGATCACGATGCCGAGTAAGCCCGCCTCGTCCAGATTCCCCCACATGGACGAGGCGGGCTCTTGCGTGCCCGGGACTAGTTCAGGCCGACGAGGTCGCAGACGAAGATCAGCGTCTCGCCCGGGGCGATGACGCCGCCGGCGCCGCGCTCGCCGTACGCGAGATGGCTGGGGATGACCAGCTGGCGCCGGCCGCCGACCTTCATGCCCTGGATGCCCTGGTCCCAGCCACGGATGACGTGCCCGGCGCCCAGCGGGAACGACAGCGGCGCGCCGCGGTTCCAGGACGAGTCGAACTCCTCGCCGCTGCTGAACGCGACGCCGACGTAGTGCACGTGCGCGACGTCGCCGGCCGCGGCCTCCGCACCGTCGCCCTCGACGATGTCGTTGATATCGAGATCGACGGGCGGCTCCCCGCCCGGGAAGTCGACCTCAGGTTTCTTGTTCATGTCAGTCATGCGGGCGAGCCTACAGTGAGGGTCTAACCAGCTGAGGAGGCGGATGGGCCGCGAGTCGCACTGCCGAGGCGACCACAGCCAGCCGAGGGGGCGGATGGGGCCGCGAGTAGGTTAGGTGGGCGTCGTGCCGATGAGCACCACAGCGATGATGGCACCAGGAGGACCGCTCATCGGCACGTGGGCAGGAGCGGCCCCATCCGACCCCGCCCAAACGGGTAGCCTGGGCCCGTGAGCATCGAGGTACGCCCCATCTCCGCCGAGCAGCATCTCGGCTTCGTCGCCGACCGCGGGTCGGCGTCGTTCCTCCAGACGCCCGCGTGGGGGAAGGTGAAGCCGGAGTGGCGCTCCGAGGCCGTCGGGTTCTTCGACGGCGGCGAGCTCACCGGCGTCGGGCTGGTCCTGTACCGGCAGCTGCCGAAGCTCCGCCGCTTCCTCGCCTACCTGCCCGAGGGGCCGGTGCTCGACTGGGGGCGAGCGGACGTGGACGAGCACCTCCGCGCGCTCGTCGCGTACGCGAAGACCAAGCGGGCGTTCGCCGTCCGCATCGGGCCGACGCTCGTGCACCGTCGCTGGTACGCCGACACCATCAAGGCCGCCGTCGCCGACGACGCCGTCACCCGGCTGAGCCAGGCCGCACCGGACGCGACCGACCTCGTCGCCACGCGCCTGCGCAACACCCTGCTGCACGGCGGCTGGAGCACCGACGAGCACGGCGCGGGCTTCGCCGCCGGCCAGCCGATGTTCAACTTCCAACTCCCCCTCCGCCACGCCGACGGATCCCAGAAGACCGAGGACGAGCTCCTCAAGGGCATGAACCAGCTGTGGCGTCGCAACATCAAGAAGGCGGCGAAGGAGGGGGTCGTCGTGCGCCTCGGCGAGCGCGCCGACCTCGCGCGTTTCCACGACGTCTACCGCGAGACCGCCGAGCGCGACGGCTTCACCGGCCGATCGCTGGCGTACTTCGAGACCATGTGGGACGCGCTGAACGCCGAGGAGGACGGCCGGATGCGGCTGTACCTGTCGGAGCACGACGACGACCTGGTCGCCGCGACGACGATGGTGCGCGTCGGCGAGCACGCCTGGTACTCCTACGGCGCCTCCTCCAACGCCAAGCGCGAGGTGCGCGGCTCGAACGCCATCCAGTGGCAGATGATCCGCGACGCCGCCGCGGCGGGCTGCGCGGTCTACGACCTGCGCGGCATCACCGAGGGCGTCGGGGCCGACGATCCGGAGATCGGCCTGATCCAGTTCAAGGTCGGCACCGGCGGCGAGGCCGTCGCCTACCTCGGCGAGTGGGACTACCCCATCAACAAGGCCCTGTACGCGGCCTTCATGCTCTACCTGAAGCGGCGGTGACCATGGCCCTCACGCTCACCATCGACGGCGCCCGCTGGGACGCGCATCAGCGCGCGCTCCTCGCGGAGGTCCCCGGCCTCGTCACTGTGGCGAAGGGCAACGGCTACGGCTTCGGGTTGGAGCTGCTCGCCGCGCGCGCGGTCGAGCTGGGGGTCGACACCATCGCCGTCGGCATCGCGCAGGAAGTCGCCCGCGTGCGCGCCGGCGGCTGGGCCGGCGACGTCGTCGTGCTGAACCCGTGGCGGCCGTTCGACGCGCTGGCCACCGAGCTGCTCGCCGACCCGCGGGTCATCGCGACCGTCTCCCGGGTCGAGGATCTCAGCGCCATCGCCGCGTCGCACCCGACGGCGCGTGTGATCGTCGAGCTGGCGACGTCGATGCTCCGCCACGGGCTGGCCGCCGCCGACCTGCCGGCCGCCGTCGGCGCCCTGGCCGGGACGCGGCTCGAGGGCTGGGCGATCCACCTGCCTGCGACCGGCTCGCTCGACGAGGCGCGGCGGCTCGCCGACGCCGCCGTCGACGCCCTTCCCGCGCCGGTCTGGGTGTCGCACCTGAGCGTCGACGACTACCGCACGCTCGCCGGTGAGCTGGGCGTGCCCACGCGGATGCGCGTGGGCACCCGGCTGTGGCTGGGCGACAAGGCCGCGTACCGGACCACCGCGACGGTGCTCGACGTCCACCCGGTCGCCAAGGGACAGCGGATCGGCTACCACCAGGTGCCGGTGCCGAAGGCGGGTTTCGTCGTCGTCGTCTCCGGCGGCACGGCGGAGGGCGTCGCGATGGCCGCGCCCGTGCCGCAGCGCTCGCTCAGGAAGCGCCTGGTCACCGTCGCCGAGGGCGTGCAGGCCGCGCGGGGCCGTTCCCTGTCGCCGTTCGCCATCGGCGGCCGCAAGCGCGCCTTCGCCGAGCCCCCGCACATGCACTCGTCGATGCTCTTCCTCCCCGGCGCGAACCCGCACGTGAAGGTAGGCGACGAGGTCCCGGTCACCACCCGCATGACGACGGTGACCGTGGATGAGATAGTCAAGCATCCTTGACGTACAGTTCACTTGACTGTACAGTCTCCTTTACCAACAGGGCGTAAGGAGACTCCCATGAACACCAACACCACCCCGCGACAGACCCGATGGGGAAGGTCCCGGCTCTTCGGCGGAGGCAGCATCGCTCTGGTCGCCGTCTCCGTGGGGATCGGCGCGGTGCTGTCGTCCGGCATCGGCGGCCTCTTCGCCACCTTCGGCAACCCGACGAAGCCGTGGCTCGCGTTCGCCGTCGTCGCCATCGTCACGCTGCCGGTGTCCGCCGCGCTCGCCTGGGTGATCCTCGTCGACCGCACGACCATCACCGGCGCCACCAGGAACCCGGACGACAGCATCGAGAACATCTGGTTTGAGCGCGCGGCGCTGGGCGCGTTCGGCGACCTGATGATCGTCCTCGGCCTCGGCGCGGCGGCGTTCGCCGTCTTCGGCCTCGACATCGCCCCCGCGCTGCTCCTCTCCGCGCTGTTCGTCCTCGCATCCGCGGACTTCGCCGTGCGGTACCTGCGCATCTCGAAGGCGGAGGGCTGATGCGCAACGTGCTCCCGGACCGGCGCCAGCTCCGCGGCTGGTCCCAGCAGCGCCTGGCCGATGAGTTGGGGGTGTCGCGCCAGACGGTGATCTCCCTGGAGAAGGGCCGGTTCGACCCCTCGCTCCCCCTCGCGTTCCGCCTCGCGGCCACGTTCGACTGCACCATCGAAGACCTGTTCTTCCCCGACGAGGAAGACTGACGTGCACATGCCTACCGGAAGCTTCGGAGGATCCGAACCAGGAGCCAGCACTCGACTCCCCAGCGGAAGGCGATCGCCAGCCAGTAGAGCAGGTACGGGCCCGACTGGGCGAGGGTCAGACCCCCGCCCAGCCAGCCCCAGATCGCCAGGTAATAGGCCACCTGCGTCGCCGTCAACGCCACCAGCTCGGTCCGGTGTGGGAGGGCGAGCATGACGACGAACAGGAGCCAGAGCGCGGTCTGGGGCGGGAAGGCCGGGCCGAGCAGCGTCGTCGCGAGCACCACGACGGCGACCAGCGACGCGACCCGCGGGCGCCGGCCCGTCACGTACAGCCAGGCGATGAGCACGCCGAGGAACAGCATCAAGACCGCGAACCCGAACGAGCCGGTGGCGCGCAGCGGCGCGCCCATCAGCTCCAGCAGGTACCAGAGGGATCCGTATCCGGTCTCCTTGTTGACCTCACCGTGATAGAACGCGAACACGCGCCCGGCGTCGGAGACCAGCAGGGGCGCGTGGACCAGCAGGAACGACGCCGCCGCACCGACGCTCACCGTCGTCGCCGTCCGCCAGCCGCGGCGCAGCCCGACGGCGACCACCACGGCCAGGACGACCGCGATCGGCATCGTGCCCGCCGACGCCGCGAGGCCGAGCACGATCGCCCCGGGGACCACCGCCCCGCGGAAGAGCAGCACCAACCCCACGGCGGTCAGCGCCAGCGGCATCAGGGTCCAGTCGATGAGGCCGACGGCGAGGACGATCGGCGAACCCGCCACCAGCAGCGCGTCCCAGCTCGGGGCTCGCGTGTGCCCGCGGCCCAGCCGACCCACGCACAGCACCACGACGAGGAAGCAGGCGAACAGCGCAACGGTGGTGACGGCGAAGAACACGACGCTGGCGTCGACCTGCTCCTGCATCGTGGCGCCGACGCTAACCGGCGCCCCCAGCGCGACCGCGACCGCCCGGCAGGCGAGGACGAGCACGGCGATCAGCGGCGGCAGCGTCATCTGGGCTGATGTCAGCGGCGAGCCGCCCAGTCCGAGGCCCTCGCCGAGGAAAATCGGCTGCAGGTCCGAGTAGCAGGCGCGGATGTAGCTGTTGACGACGTCGTCCGCATCCGTCTGGAGGCACGGCACGTGCCGCAGGAACAGCACCGAGAAGAGCCCCGCCGCGACGAGGACCGCCCACGGGAGCGGGATGAACCACGGGCCGACGCGCAGGGCGTGCCGCCCCATGGGGCCGCCGAGGCGCGGGATCAGCGCGTCGGTCACGGCTCCGTGTCGGAGTCGGGCGTCTTGGTCGGCGCCGGCTTCTTGGGCGGGGACACCGTCGCGGTCTTGTCCGGGGTCGGGGTCTCCTGCGGCGTCGGGTCCTTGGTCGCCGTCGGCTCCGTCGTCGGCTCAGCTGTGGCCGTCGGTTCCTTGGTCGGCGTCGCCGTCGGCTCCGTCGTGGGCTCCGTGGTCGGCGTGGGGGTCGGCTCCGGCTCGACGGTGCGAGTCGGGGTGGGAGTGGGCGACTCGGTCGGCGTGGGCGACGGGGACGGCGAGGCGCTGGGAGATCCGGAGCGGCTCGGCCCGGCCGTCTTCCCCCGCTCCGCGCGGATGTCGCGGGGGCGGTCGAACTTCTCGACCGGCATGCCGTCGGTGGCGATCGTCATGTAGTCGACCCAGGTCATCAGCGGGTACGTCGACCCGAAGAACGTCCCGTCCTGGGGGCGCTTGTACGTCTCCAGGTCCTCCACGCCGGAGTCGCCGGCCACGTACATGACGGCCGTCGAGATCTGCTTGGTGTAGCCGACGAACCAGGCCGACGTGATGTCGCCGTCGATGTCGTTGGTGCCGGTCTTGCCCGCCACCGGACGGCCGAGCGCGGAGGCCCTGGTGCCCGTTCCCTCCGAGACGACCGCGGTGAGCGCGTCGGTCACGTTGGCGGCGACGTTCTCGTCGATGGTCTGCTCGCCCTCGGCTTCCGCCGTGTAGACGACGTCGCCGTTGCGGTCGAGGACACGGTCGACGATGTGGGCCTCGTTGCGCTCGCCCGAGTTCGCGAACGTCGCGTAGGCGTTGGCCATGTTCACGGGGCTGACCTCCGCCGCGCCGAGCGCGATGCGGTTGTTGATGTTCCACCCTCGGGTCGTCGGAGCTCCCGCGTCGTTGGCCGCCTCCGCGACCTTGTCGGCGCCGTCGTCCATCTGCTCGGTCATGTCGACGAACGCCGTGTTGATGGAGTCCGCCGTCGCCCTGCGGAGCGTGACCGGGCCGTACTGGTGGCTGAACTCGTTGCGGATGGTCTTGGTGTCGCCGCGCGGGGTGAACGTGTTGCCGTTGAAGACGGAGTTCAGCGAGAACCCGTCGCGCAGGCCTGCGACGGTGGCGAAGGCCTTGAACGTCGACGCCGCGGCCCGCGGGGTAGTCGCCCAGTTGCGCGAGTTCTCCACGTAGTCGGGGCCGCCGTAGAGGGCGAGGATGCCGCCGCTGGCGGTGTCGACGGAGGTGATGGCGACGTGGAGGTCGGCGGGATCGGGGTCGCC
>DAONOU010000078.1:0-10254 GCA_035409265.1 Arachnia sp.
TGTTGACCGCAGCGGCCGTGCGCAGCCTCGCGGACTCAAGCGTTTCCCGGATGCCCGCATAGGTGGCCTCCGCGGCACCGTCAGGGGCTGGTGCGCCGCCCGACGCGATCGGCGCCAGCCCCGGGACGCTGATGTCGTCACTCATCGCAGCTCCTTCCAAGCAACGCCAGCATGGACGAGCTTCGGATTGCGGTTCAGGTTCATGCGGTCAACCCTAGAAGGGACCTCTGACACTTTTCGTCACACAGGCCCATAACCCAACCAGCGCGTTACCCCTGGGGGATCGTGCCGTCGAGGACCCAGTCGAGAAACTCCTTGAGATCGCCGGTCTCGCCGTCGCGGCCGCCCTTCCCGATGGTCATCGGTGCGAGCGACGGCACCAGCTTCACGCCGCGCAGCCGCTCCATGAATCCGCCGGGGACGGTCAGCACGTAGTAGTTGCCCTCCGCGTCGAGTCCGAGCGACTTGTTGGTGCGCAGGTACCAGCCCACCTTGTCGGTCTTGACCACGTGGCCGTCCAGCGTCGTCGCCTTCAGCGGCTGCGGCGCGAGGCCCGCGGCCTTGACCGAGACGAGGAACTCGTCGATCAGCACCTTCGCACGCTCGGCCTCCAGCTGCAGCGCCTGCTCGTTCAGCTCGTGCCGGATCTTGGCGGCGCGTTGCCGCTCGCTCAGCCCGTCGTCGCTCATGACTCCGCCTCCCAGAGGTTCCGTGCGTTGGCCCTCGCCATGGCCAGAGCCTATTCCACGCCCCGCCCCCCGGCGCCGAAATCCGGTCTGAGAGACTTTGCCGCAGATGCGACCCTCGAGGAGGACCAATGCCGGAGTTCCGTTATGTTGACATACTGCCCATCGGCGAGGACACCACGCCGTACCGGCTGCTGACCACCGAGGGCGTGGAGGTCGTCGAGGGGCCCGACGGGGCGTCGTTCCTGAAGGTCGCGCCGTCGGCCTTGGAACTCCTGGCCGAGACGGCGATGCACGACATCGCGCACTACCTCCGCCCCGCGCACCTGCAGCAACTCCGCAACATCCTCGACGACGAGGAGGCATCGGCCAACGACAAGTTCGTCGCGCTCGACCTCCTGAAGAACGCGAACATCGCCGCCGGAGGCATCCTGCCGATGTGCCAGGACACCGGCACCGCGATCGTCATGGGCAAGCGCGGCCAGCGCGTGCTCAGCGACGGCGTCGACGAGCGGCCGCTCAGCAAGGGCATCTTCAATGCCTACACGAAGCTGAACCTGCGCTACTCGCAGAACGCGCCGATCACGATGTGGGACGAGCGCAACACCGGGTCCAACCTGCCCGCGCAGATCGAGCTGTACGCCGACACCGCGGAGGGCCACGAGAACACCTACAAGTTCCTGTTCATGGCCAAGGGCGGCGGCTCGGCGAACAAGTCGTACCTATACCAGGAGACGAAGGCCGTCCTGAACCCCGACTCGATGATGAGGTTCCTCGACGAGAAGATCCGCTCGCTGGGCACCGCGGCCTGCCCGCCGTACCACCTGGCGATCGTCGTCGGCGGGACGTCGGCGGAGTTCGCGTTGAAGACGGCGAAGTACGCGTCCGCGAAGTACCTCGACAACCTGCCCGCCGAGGGTTCGATGGCCGCCAACGGGTTCCGCGACGTCGAGCTCGAGGAGAAGGTGCTGGAGCTGACCCGCAACTTCGGGATCGGCGCGCAGTTCGGCGGGAAGTACTTCTGCCACGACGTGCGCGTCATCCGCCTCCCGCGCCACGGCGCGTCGCTGCCGATCGCGATCGCCGTCAGCTGCTCTGCCGACCGGCAGTGCCTCGGCAAGATCACCCCCGACGGCGTATTCATCGAGGCGCTGGAGACGGAGCCGGCCCGGTTCATGCCGGAGGTCGTCGACGAGGAGCTCGACGGCGACTCGCACGGCGTGAGCGGCACGGGCAAGGGCGCCGCGGTGCGGATCGACCTGAACAAGCCCATGCCCGACGTGCTCGCCGAGCTCAGCAAGCACCCCGTGAAGACCCGAGTGCAGCTGAACGGGCCGGTGATCGTCGCCCGCGACATCGCGCACGCCAAGATCAAGGAGCGCCTCGACGCCGGCGAGGAGATGCCGCAGTACCTGAAGGACCACCCCGTCTACTACGCCGGCCCGGCGAAGACGCCTGAGGGCATGGCGTCGGGCTCGTTCGGCCCGACGACCGCTGGCCGGATGGACAGTTACGTCGACCAGTTCCAGGCCGCGGGCGGCTCGATGGTGATGCTCGCGAAGGGCAACCGCTCGCAGGCCGTGACGGATGCCTGCAACGCGCACGGCGGGTTCTACCTCGGCTCGATCGGCGGCCCCGCCGCGCGCCTCGCGCAGGACTGCATCAAGCACGTCGAGGTCGTCGAGTACGAGGAGCTGGGCATGGAGGCGATCTGGAAGATCGAGGTGGAGGACTTCCCCGCGTTCATCGTCGTCGACGACAAGGGCAACGACTTCTTCGCCGAGGTGAGCAAGCCGCTGGTCATGTCGATCCCCAAGAGAGAGGGCCTCTAGGGAACCAACAAGTGGACCCCCGATCAGGTACTTTCGTCGATCCAACATAGACTCAGGTCGGATGCGGAACCAGGGCGACGCTGAAAGGGTCCAACGTATGAGTGCAACGACGCCGGGAGCGGCGCCCGCGAAGGGGCTCGCCCTGCCGGCGATGGGCGCGCCCATGCTGGAGGTCCGCGACCTGAGCAAGGTGTATCGCGTCGGCGACTCCCGGCTGGCCGCGCTCAACCGCGTGACGCTGTCCATCCCCCGCGGGAGCTTCACCGCCGTCGTCGGCACCTCCGGCTCGGGCAAGTCGACGCTGCTGAACATGGTCGCGGGGCTGGAGAAGCCGACGGCGGGCGAGATCTACGTCGGCGGGCGCGCGCTGCACACGATGAACGAGTCGCAGCTGGTGACATTCCGGCGCGACCACGTGGGCTTCATCTTCCAGTCGTTCAACCTCATGCCGCACCTGACCGCGCTGCAGAACGTGGCGCTGCCGCTCAGCTTCCGGGGCGTGCCGAAGGCGGCCCGGCTGCGGCGCGCACACGTCGTGCTCAACCAGATGGGGTTGGCCAAGCACGTCAACCACAAGCCCAATCAGCTGTCGGGCGGCCAGCAGCAGCGCGTGGGCATCGCGCGGGCGCTGGTGTCGCAGCCGCCGCTGGTGTTCGCCGACGAGCCCACCGGCAACCTCGACTCGCGCACCGCCGTCGCCACCCTCAGCCTGATCCGCACCGTGATCTCGCGCTACCAGCAGACCTGGGTGATGGTCACCCACGACGCCCACCTCGCGTCCTTCGCCGACACCATCGTGTCGATCAGCGACGGCCGCATCTCCGACATCAGCCACACCGAACACCACACGAAGGCCGCCTCATGAAGCTCCTCCTCCGCCTCGCGCTGACCGTGCTCGCGGTTCTGGCCCTGGCCATCGCGCCGGCCACCCTCGCCCATGCCGACGCCGGCGACGGGGGCTCCGACGTGGCCGGCAACGGCAGCGGCGGCGGCACCGGTTCCGGCGACGGCGGGGGCTCCGGCGGCGGAGGCCTCGACGGCGGCGGCACCGAGGGGCCCGCGGGGATCTCCGTGCCGCGCGTGATGGTCGAGGAGTTCGACACCTCGCCGGGCAGCGTGCAGGCGGGCCAGACCTTCGAGGTGAGCTTCGTGCTGCGCAACACCTCGACGAAGACGCGCGTGTCCAACATGAAGGTCACCGTCGCCTCCCCTGACGCCGCGTTCCTCCCGACGGCAGGCACGTCGTCGCTGTTCATCCCCGGCATCCGCCCGGGCAACTACGCCAGCCGGACCATGACGTTCCGCGCGCTCCCCTCGCTGGAGGCCAAGCCCTACGCGATGACCATCAGCATCGAGTACGAGGACAGCAAGGCCAACGCCTACACCAGCACCGAGAACGTGGCCATCGAGGTCACGCAGGAGCTGCGCGCCTCGGCGTCGAGCCCGCAGCTGCTGCCCGAGATGCTCATGGTCGGCCAGCAGGGGTCCCTGACGTTCAACATCCAGAACCAGGGCCGCTCGAAGCTGTTCAACGCGAAGGCCACCATCCCCGAGGGCCAGCCGATCACCGCGCCCGAGGTGTTCGTCGGCACCATCGAGCCGGGCGCCAGCGGCGCCGTCGACATGATGGTGACCGCGGAGGCGGAGGCCGCAGGCCCCGTCGAGATCCTGGTCACCTACGAGGACGACGAGGGAACCGAGAAGTCGTTCACCCAGGACGTCCAGGTGATGGCCGCGCCGATGCCGGACCCGGGAGAGATGATCCCGGAGGATCCCTTCCCCGGCGAGGAGGGCATGGCGATTCCGTGGGTGCCGATCCTCGCCGTCGCGGGCGCCGCGATCCTGGCGCTGGCGGTCATCATCGTCGTCGTCCGGCGCGCGCGTCACCGCAAGGCCGCGCAGGCCGACGCCGACATGCTCGCCTCGATGGACGCCGAGCCGCTGATCAGCGAAGACTGATGCGCTTCTCCGACCTGGTCGCCTCCAGCCTCTCGTCGCTACGGCAGCGCGCCTTCCGCACGACGCTGACGGTGCTCGGCGTGATGATCGGCACCACCGCGGTGATCGTGATGGTGTCGCTGGGAGTCGGCATGTCGCAGGCGTTCCTGGGGAACCTGGAGTCGAACTGGAGTCTGCGCACCGTCACCGTCTACAGCCCGCCGCTGGACGGCGCGCAGGAGGGCATCCCCGACAAGCTGTCCGACCGCCTGGTCACGCACCTGCAGACCACCTACCCCGAGATCGAGACGGTGGCGCCGATCTACTTCGTTGACGTCGAGCTGCAGACCGGACGCTCGGGCGGCTGGAGCCAGATCACCGCCATGCCGCACGAGGCGCTGGAGAAGCTCGGGCTGGAGCTGGCCTGGGGCGAGCTGCCGCCGGGGAACGGCGCCTTCTCCGTCGTCGCGGGCGACATGCTGAACACCCAGTTCTGGGACGAGTCCACGCAGGCGCCGCTCGAGGTCGACTTCCAGCGCGACTCCGTCTTCGCCACCGTCCAGTCTGGCTTCGTCGAGATGCCCGGCGGCGGCGGCGACGGGGGCGACTCGCCGGCGCCCAAGCGCTTCCTCCTGCCGTTCTCCGGGCAGGTGGCCGGCGACGGTCAGACGTGGACGCAGTTCTCGCAGTCGCTGTTCGCCGACCTGGACTCGACTGTCAAGTTCCTGCAGAAGCAGTCGCCCGGCAAGCCACTGCCGAACCAGCCGACGACGTCGGACGGGCGGCCGATTCGCGGCGAGTTCGTCTACAGCGAGCTGCGGCTGTTCACGGCCACGCCCGACGCCGCCGAGGCGCTGGTGACTACCCTGAACGAGGCCGGGTATGGCGCGTCGGCCGAGGTCCAGTGGATTCGCGAGATGCAGCAGCAGGCGTTGATGATCCAGGCGGTGTTCGGCGGGATCGGCTTCATCTCCCTGCTCGTGGCGGCCATCGGCATCGCGAACACCATGATGATGAGCGTGTTCGAGCGGACCCGCGAGATCGGCGTGATGAAGGTGCTGGGCGCGTCGCTGCGCGACATCCGCGGCATGTTCATCTTCGAGTCCGCGCTGATCGGGATGTTCGGCGGCCTCGTCGGCCTCGGCTTCAGCGTGCTGGTCTCCGCGGTGATGAACGCCCTGATCGCCCCGATGCTCGGCTTCGGCATGAATGGCGACGACACCTCCATCTCGGTCATCCCGCCCTGGCTTGCGCTCGGCGCCATCGCGTTCTCGACGGCGATCGGCACGCTGGCGGGCCTGGCCCCCGCCCAGCGCGCCGTCCGCCTGAGCCCCCTCGACGCCATCCGGTCGCAGTAATCCTGCCGAGGGTTTGTCGGACCCCCACAAACAATTTTCCGCGACATTGGGCGCGGACCTGCGCCTCCGTCGACTGCCGATGCGCCATTGTTGGCAGGTGGCTCCAATCCGGAGCTGTTTGTCGTGCTCTCAGGAGGCCTGATGTTCCAGCGCATCGCCATCGTCAACAGAGGCGAGGCCGCCATGCGGCTCATCCACGCGGTGCGGGACCTGAACGCGGAGAACCCGGGCGGGCCACAGACCACGACGATCGCGCTGTTCACCGACGGCGAGCGCTCGGCCATGTTCGCCCGGGAGGCCGACGAGGCCTACCCGATCGGCCCCGCCTCCGAGCGCCCCTACCTGAACCACCAGCTCCTGGCCCGCGTGCTGCAGGAGGCCAAGGCCGACGCCGTGTGGGTCGGGTGGGGCTTCGTCGCCGAGGACGCGGCCTTCGCCGACCTCGTCGAATCCCTCGGCATCACCTTCATCGGCCCCTCCGGCGACGCCATGCGCAAGCTGGGCGACAAGATCGGCTCCAAGCTGATCGCCGAGGAGGTCGGCGTGCCCGTCGCGCCGTGGTCGGGCGGCGGCGTCGACACCCTGGAGGAGGCCCTCGCGGCGGCAGACCGGGTCGGCTACCCCCTGATGCTCAAGGCGACGGCCGGCGGCGGTGGGCGCGGCATCCGTCGCGTCGACTCCGCCGACGACCTGACCGACGCCTACCAGCGCACCCGCGACGAGGCCGAGCGCGCGTTCGGCAGCGGCGTCGTCTTCCTCGAGAAGCTCGTCACCGGCGCCCGCCACGTCGAGGTGCAGCTCATCTCCGACGGCGAGACCGCCTGGGCGCTCGGCGTCCGCGACTGCACGGTGCAGCGCCGCAACCAGAAGATCATCGAGGAGTCGGCCTCCCCGCTGCTGTCCCCCGAGCAGGTGGCCGACGTCAAGGCCTCCGCCGAGCGCCTCGCGCTCGCGGTCGGCTACAAGGGCGCCGGCACCGTCGAGTTCCTCTACCACCCCGGCGACCGGATGTTCGCGTTCCTCGAGGTCAACACGCGCCTCCAGGTCGAGCACCCGATCACCGAGGTCACCAACGAGTTCGACCTCGTCAAGGCGCAGATCCACGTCGCCGCGGGGGGCAGGCTCGATGAACGCCCGGTCGAGTTCGGCCACGCCGTCGAGGCCCGGCTGAACGCCGAGGACCCGGATCGCGACTTCGCCCCGGCCCCCGGCCGCATCACCCGCCTCGACCTCCCGGCGGGCCCGGGCATCCGCGTCGACACCGGCGTCGCCGAGGGCGACACCATCCCCGCCGACTTCGACTCGATGATCGCCAAGATCATCGCCTACGGCCGCACCCGCGACGAGGCCCTCGGCCGCCTGCGCCGCGCCATGCGCGAGACCACCGTCGTGATCGACGGCGGCGCCACGAACAAGAGCTTCGTGCTGGAGCTGCTGCAGCAACCCGAGGTGGTCGGGCCGGGCCTCGAGACCGCGCGCCGCGCGGCGGCGGTGGAGTGGGCCGACACGGGCTGGATCGACCGCGTGCGCGCCGAGGGCGGCCTCGTCGCCGACGAGCACGCCGGCGTCGCGCTGGTCGTCGCGGCCGTCGAGGCCTACGAGGAGAACGCCGCGATCGAGACCGAGCGGCTGCTCACCACCGCCCACGGCGGGCGTCCGCAGACGCAACACAAGTCCGGCGCCGCACTGGAGCTGAAGCTGCGCGGCGTCGTCCACACCGTCGTCCCGTTCGCGACGGCGCCCGGCCGGTACCGCGTCGTTGTCGACGGCCAGACCACCGACGCCGTCGTCACCCGCCTCGACGACGTGCACAGCCGCATCGTCGTGGGCGGCGAGCTGCACCGCGTCGTCAGCGCGACCCACGGGCCGGTGCACCTGATCGAGGTCGACGGCGTGATGCACCGCGTCTCGCGCGACGAGGGCGGCGTGTTGCGCTCCCCCGCGCCCGCGCTCGTGGTCGCCACCCCGGTCACCGTGGGCGACGAGGTCGAGGCCGGCGCGCCGGTGGTCGTGCTCGAGTCCATGAAGATGGAGACCGTCATCCCCGCCCCGTTCGCGGCGCGCGTGAGGGAGCTTCACGTGATGACGGGCTCGCAGGTCGAGACCATGGCGCCGCTCGTGCGCCTCGAGCCGCTGGGCGACGGCGAGGACGCGGGCGAGGCCATCGAGTCCACCGTCGAGGTGCCCGTGGCCCAGGCCGATCCCGACCCGGCGGCGCGCGCAGACCGGCTCCGCGACGACCTCTCCGCCATCCTCATGGGCTACGACGTCGACCCCGAGGCCAAGACGCTCGCGGCCTACCTCGCCGCGCGCGCCGAGGCGCAGGAGGCAGGGGCCGACGTGCTGACCGGCGAGGTGGCACTGATCGAGCTCTTCGCCGACCTCGCGGAGCTCAGCCGCAACCGCCCCGTCGGCGCGCAGGAACAGACCGAGCTGCGCATCCACTCCGACCGCGAACACTTCCATCGCTACCTGACGACGCTCGACGTCGACCGTGCCGGCCTGCAGGAGCAGTTCGTCGAGCGCCTGACGCGCGTGCTGCGGCACTACGGCGTCGACTCGCTCGACCGCACGCCCCAGCTCGAGGAGGCGGTGTTCCGCATCTTCCTCGCGCAGAAGCGCGTGGCCTCGGACGTGCCGATCGTGCTCGGCATCCTCGACCGCTGGCTGGCCGAGCCCGCCCCGAACGACGGGCGCGCGTCGTCGGCCCGCGCCGACCTCGAGCGCATCCTGCGCGCCACCCAGCTCCGCTTCCCCGCCGTCGGCGACCTCACCCGCTCCGTGCGGTTCCGCTGGTTCGACCAGCCGCAGGTCGACGCCGAGCGCGAGTCGATCCTCAGCGGCCTCGGCGACGAGGTGGCCGCGCTCGCCGCCGATCCGACCGGGCCTGACTACGCCGACCGCATCCGGAACCTCGCAGGCATCCACGAGTGGACCGCCACGTACCTCGCCCGCCACCTCGAGGCCGGCGTTCCCGCTGTCGAGCCGATGCTCGAGGTGCTGCTGCACAAGTACTACTCCGAGTACCAGCTGCGCGATGTTCACCGTCTCGAGCTCGACGGCCGCGCCGCGGTCATCGCCGACTACGTGTTGGAGGGGCGGCCGCGCCGCTTCGTCACCACGGTCGGCACGCTCGACGAACTGGTCGCGGGCGGCCCGCTGGAGCGGCTCGTCGGCGAGCAGTTCGCCCTCCGCGAGCCCGGCGAGGACGCCGTCGCGGAGCTGTACGTCCGCGCCGACGACGACCTCGACGCCGATGCGATGGGCGGCCTCCTCGCCGAGCGCCTCCGCGCCTGGGCGTGGGGTCCGGAGGTGAAGCGCATCGCGGTCGGGGTGTGCACCGACGACGTCTCCTACTACACCTTCCGGTTCGACGCCGACGGCGTGCTGGCCGAGGACACCCGCGTCCGCGGCGCACACCCGATGGCGGGCCGCCGCCTCGACCTCTGGCGGCTCCGCGAGTTCGACACCACCCGGTTGCCCGCTCCCGAGGACGTCTGGCTGTTCGAGTGCGTCGCCAAGTCGAACCCCGGCGACCGGCGCCTGGTCGCCATGGCGCAGGTCCGCCAGCTGTCGCCCGTGCGCGACGCCGACGGCACCCTGCTCGCCCTCCCCCACGCCGAGCGGGCCATCGCGCACTGCCTCGAGGCCATCCGCCGCACCCGCACCGCCCGCGGCTCGGCCGGCAGCAAGCTGGACATGAACCACGTGTGGATCGACGTGTGGCCGGAGATCGACCTCAGCCTCGACGACGTCACCCCGCTGCAGTCGAAGATCACGCCGCTGTCCGACGGCGCGGGCATCGAGGAGGTCCTCTGCCAGGGCCGCTTCCGCACCGGCGGCTCGTTGACCCCCCTCGCCATCCGCTTCCACGCCCAGCCCGGAGCGGGGGTGACGGCGTCGGTCGGCGCCCCGCCCACCGATCCGCTGCAGCCGCTCGACGACTACGCGGGGAAGGTGCTGCGCGCCCGCCGTCGCGGCCTGGTCTACCCGTACGAGCTGTCGGAGGCCCTCGCGGGCCCGGGCGGCAGCCTCGTCGAGCTGGACCTGAACGAGGAGGGTCGCCTCGTCGAGGTCGACCGCGCCCCCGGCAGGAATACCGCGGGCATCATCGCGGCCAAGGTCACCACCCCCACCGCGCTGCACCCCGAGGGCGTCACGCGGATCATCCTCTCCGGCGACCCGACGAAGGGCCTCGGCGCCGTCGCGGAGCCCGAGTGCAGCCGGATCATCGCGGCCATCGACCTGGCCGAGGAGATGGGCGTCCCCGTCGAGTGGTTCACGCTCAGCTCGGGCGCGCGGATCTCGATGGACTCCGGCGTGGAGAACATGGACTGGGTCGGCGCGGCGCTGCGGCGCATCGTCGAGTTCACGCAGGACGGCGGCGAGATCAACGTCGTCGTCGCCGGCATCAACGTCGGGGCGCAGCCGTACTGGAAC
>DAONOU010000079.1:0-10229 GCA_035409265.1 Arachnia sp.
GCTGCTGCTCGGCTTCGTCGCCGGGGCCTTCGGGCAGGTCGTCGGCGGCTCGCTCCTCGGGGCGGCGCTGGCGCTGGCGATCGTGGCGGGCGCCACGGGCGGCCTGCACCTCGACGGCCTCGCCGACACCGCCGACGGCCTCGGTTCACGCAAGCCCGCGGACGAGGCGCTCGCCATCATGAGGCGTTCCGACATCGGCCCCATGGGCGTGATCGCGCTCGTCTTCGTGCTCCTGATCGACGTCGCGGCCCTCACCCTGTTGAACAGCCACCTCGTCGCCCTGACCCTCGCGGCGGCGGTGGCCGCGGGCCGCGTCGCCGTGGTGGTGGCCAGCGTCGGCAGGCGGGCCGCGCGGCCCGACGGCTTCGGCGCGCTGTTCGCGGGCGTCACCCGAGGCTGGGCGGCGGCGCTCAACGGCGCGCTGCTCGTCGCCGTGGTGGTGGGGGCGGCGTGGTGGGTCGTCGGCTGGTGGGCGGCGGCCACGCTCGGGGCGGGCCTCGCCGTCGGTGCCCTCGCCGCCCTCGTCTGGGGATCGAGGCTCGTCCGTCAGTTCGGCGGCTGGACCGGCGACACGTTCGGCTCGCTCATCGAGGTGACCCAGTGCGCGGTGCTCGTCGGCACCGTGGTCGCCTCCGGCTGGCTCTGACGATCCTTGAGCCAGGCACACGAGCGAAGCGCCGTGCCTGTGTCGAAAGGCCCGGCGCCTGGTTTGTGGACTGTGGTTAGGTCTGTAGGTAAAGTCAACAGCCTCTCGGCGCGCCCGTGCGCTTCGCGCGTTGGCACGGCTCAAGGAGCGTGCGTGAGCGTGATCCTGCGTATGGGGGTGAGCGGGCCGAGGATGTCCGCGGTGTCGTACCGGGCGAGCACCAGCTCGGTGACGTCGACGTCGATGGGCGGCGCCGACCACCCGGCCATGCGGGCCTTCACCTCCGACAGGGCGACCTCGACGCCGTACAGCCCGACGGTCACGTGCGGCACGTACACGTCCGCGCCGCAGGCACGCTGCGCCGTGAGCGCCTCGTGGAGCGGGAGCAGATGGTCGAGGCCGACGACCGACAGGTGCGGCGACGTCGTGAAGGTGTCCCAGCCCTCGATCCGCAGCGTGAAGGGCTCTGCCGCAAGGGCCTCGAGCCGCCCCAGGTCGGAGGCAAGCTCGGCCTCGCCGTAGAGGATGTCGGCCGGCGTGGCGCCGGGCTCCGGGGCGAGCCCCGAGAACGCCACCGTCACGTGCGGGACGCGGTCGTAGCGCGGATAGAGCAGCCCGTCGAGGCGCGCTCGCGCGTCAGCGACCGCCTCTCGGACGGCCGGGACGTCGACGTCGATCAGCCACACCAGCGCGTGGCGGCAACCGCCGTGCCACTCGGCGAAGTCCCGGTCCTCGATCGGGCGGGTGACGCCGTCGCTCACGTCGTGCCGCGGGTCAGGGCCGGCCGTAGTGGTTGTGGGCAGGCTCGTAACCGAGCAGGCGCCGGGCCTTCTCGATGCTGAGCAGCGTCTCGCGCCCGACGATCTCGCGGGTCCGCGGCACGTCGGGGAGGTAACGGTCGGCGAGTTCGGCGCTGGGGGCGCGCATGACGGTGTCGGAGTTGGCGATGATGAACCGCTCGAAACCCGTGATCCCCGACTCCAGCGCGAGCCGCACCGCCTGGGCCCCGTCGCGCCCGTCGATGTAGCCCCAGACGTTCCAGATGCGCGTGAGCGGATCGTCCTGCCAGCCGTCGAAGGCCGCGTAGTCCTCGGGGCGCATCACGTTGCTGAGCCGCAGCCCGATCAGCTTCATGCCGTGGTGCCAACGCGCGAACTGCTCGGCCATGGCCTCCTCGAGGTGCTTGCCGAGCGCGTAGGTCGTCTCGGGGCGGAGGACGTCCTCGTCGACGGGGAGATAGGGCGGCGGGTTGTCTGGGCCCATCGGAAGGCCGAGCGTCGTCTCGCTCGAGGTCCAGACGACGTTCCTGACGCCCGCCGCGGCAGCCGCCTTGAACACGTTGTAGGTGGCGGGGACGTTGTTGTGGAAGGTCGTCGCGTCCGTGGCGAGCCCGGGCGCCGGGATCGCCGCGAGGTGCACGACGGCGTCGACGCCCCCGTGTCTCTCGTCGACCCCCTGGATGGCCTCGGCGACCTGGCCGTAGTCGCGCATGTCGATGGCGACGACGCCGTCGCCGGCCGCGCGGTCGAAGCCGACCACGTGGTACCCGTGCCCCCGCAGGTCCTCGACGACGAACCGCCCGAACTTGCCGCTTGCGCCGAAGACCGCGACCACCATGTCTGTACCCCTCGTGTCCGTGGCCGGCGAGCCGGCCGGATGTGCTTTCGGGGCGAGCCTATCCGCCTACCGGGGCTGGGCGGCCGCGGACTCCTCGGCGTCCATCTGCGCGACGAAGTCGTGCTTGCTCGACTGCCAGCCGTCCTCGGTCATGCCGGTGCGCCAGTAGCCCGAGATCGAGACGTCCGCGCGGGGCACGCTGCGGTCGACGAACAGGTACCGGCGGATGTCCTTGACCATCTCGGCGACGCCGTGGACGAACCAGCCGACCTTGCCCTCGGGCACCTCCACCGCGCGCACCGCCTCGCTGAGCCGGAGGCCGTAGGGCGCGCCGTCGCGCGGGACCCAGACGACGTCGATGCCGGGGCCGGTGGGGACGTCGAAGGTGGCGTCGAGGCTCGCGACCTCGATCAGCGCTCGCGCCGTCGCGCCGTCGGGGAGCGCGTCGAGCGCCGCGGCGATCGCGGGGGCCGCCGCCTCGTCGCCGGCCAGGACGAAGTGGGTGTAGTCCTGGATGGGGTGCCAGGCGCCGCCGGGGCCGAAGAAGCCGATCTCGTCGCCCGGTTGGGCCGCGGCGGCCCAGGGGCCGGCGAGGCCGTCGTCGCCGTGGAGCACGAAGTCGAGCTCGAGCGTGCCCGTCGCGGTGTCGCGCCTGCGCAGCGAGTAGGTCCGCGTCACCGGGGCCTGGTGGGGCGAGTTCGCGCGGATCTCCTCCGGGTCGAACGGCCAGGCGTAGTCGGCTTCCTTCGGCGGGAACAGGAGCTTGACGTAGTGGTCGGAGTGCGGGAGCTCCGCCCCGACGAGCTCGGGGCAGGACAGCGTGATCCTGACCATGTCGGGCGACAGCCGCTCGGTCGCGGTGACGGTCCCGCGGCGCACCACGCGACGCTTCTCGGCCATGGCAAGGCCCCTCTCGGAAGAAAATTAGGCAACCCAAACCTAGTCTATTAGGCAAGGTTGTCCGGTTGTCGTTGTCGGAGGAGCCTTCCGGGGCGCTCCGGTGGGCTGAAAGGATTCGCCAGGATCGGGCCCCAACTGGCACGCGCGTGCCAGTTGGGTCGAGATCCTGGCGGATCGTTGCAGCTGGCCGGGGAGGGTATCAAGTCTTGCATTGGGCCCGCTGAGCGTCACCGTGAATCAGATCGTGGAGGAGACGACGCCATGACCGACACGTCCCACAGCCCGCTCCTTGACCGCTACCTCGCCGAGGTCGGCTGGCGGCTCCGGCACCTGTCCGGCGCCCAGCGCGAGGACATCCTCGCGGGCCTCCGTGAGCACATCGCCGACCTCGAGTCGGCGGGCGTCGCGCCCGAGGAGATCGTCGCCAGGCTCGGCTCGCCGGAGTCCGTCGCCGACGCCGCGGCCGGCGAGTTCCCACCCCCGCCCGGCGAGCCGCCCGCGCCGTCGCGGTTCTTCGACGGCAAGCGCTGGGTACAGCTCGTCGCGGTCCTGCTCGCCGTCCGGGTGCTGTGGGTGCTCCTCGCCATGCCCGCCTTCGAGGGGACCTCCACGACGGCGGACTCCGACGGCATCGTCACGGAGACGACGACGTATGCCACGGTCGCCGAGTCGGCGGGGCTGCTGTTCGCGCTCATCCTGGCCGCCATCCCCGTCTCGCTGACCGTTGTCCCGTTCGTGATCCGCGGCGCGTCGCGCCAGACCGCGACCGTGGTCTGCACGTTGCTGCTCGCCGGGATCGCGGTGCTCACGGGATTCTCGGTCGGCGGGTTCTTCGTGCTCCCGCTGGTCGCGTCGGTGTGCGCGTGCGTCGTGCCGCCCTCGGGCCTCGACCCGCGCCGGGTGCTGGGCGGTCTCCTCCTGGGAGTCGGCGTCGTCGCGTCCTGGCTCGCCTGGAACAACCGCCAGGGTCCGGGAGAGGTGTGCACGGGCAGCGCGCAGACCATGCTCTCCTGTGGCGAGCAGTGGGACCCGGCCCCGTTCGTCATCGCGGCGGCGGTCGCCGTCGTGCTCGCCGTCGTACTGGAGGCCTGGCCTCGACGGCGGCCGCTGTGGAGGCGGGCCGCCGAGAGCTGACCGGCACGAGGTCCCCGCGGTGCCGGGCCCCGGTAGCCTGGCGGGATGTCGTGGTGGAAGTGGCTCCTGGTGCTTGCGGTGCACTTCTACGCGCTCTACGCGCCGGGAAGCGGCGAGCCGGGCATCTTCGACGTCCTCCCCGCGGGCACCGACAAGGTCGTCCATGTGGCGTTGTTCGCCGTCCCGACCTTTCTGGCGCGGGTGAGCATCCGGAGGTGGTGGCCGGTGATCCTGCTCGCCGTCCACGCGCCGATCAGCGAGTTGGTCCAGTGGCGATTCATTCCGTATCGCAGCGGCGACCCGCTCGACCTGGCGGCGGACCTCCTGGGGATCGCGGTGGGAGTGGGTGTCGCGGAGCTCGTGCGACGGCGGGTGCTTGCGCCAGACGCGGACCACGCGCCGGTGGAGTAGTGCCGCCCGCCCGCGTCTCATACCCCCTGGGGTATAGTCTCCGGCGTCTGATCGCCGACGCAGAGGAGAACCATGGGGTCGCCGACCATCGGACGGATCGTCCCGGGATACGACGTACCCGTCGTCGACGAGCGCTCCGTGCGAGCCGCCGCCGGCCTCCTTTTCTTGGGTGGCGCCATCGCGTGGGGGATGGCGCTGTACGCGGGGACCACGCGTCCGCTCCAGCCGTTCGGGATGTTCTTCCTGATCGACATGTTGCTGCGCGTGCTGGTGGGGGAGCGATGGTCGCCGACGATGGCGCTGGGGGCGCTGATCGTGCGCCGGCAGCGTCCGGAGTGGGTGGGCGCGGAGCAGAAGCGCTTCGCGTGGTGGCTCGGCGCCGGGCTGGCGTTCGTGTCGTGCGCGGCCATGGGGCTCCTCGGCGCGCCGCTCGGGATCACGCTCGCGCTGTGCTCCGCCTGCCTCGCGATCCTGTTCCTTGAGACGGCCTTCGGCATCTGCGTCGGCTGCGCTCTCCAAGCCCGCTTCGGGCGCACCGCGCCGCGGTACTGCCCAGGTGACTCCTGCGTCGTCCCGCGCACGTAGTCGTCCGGTCGCAACGTGGCTGCAAACGTTCGATCCGCGGAGTCGAAGCGGACAACGTGCGCGTCAGAGTCAGCATGGTGACTCTGACGCGCACGCTGATCATGGCGGAGGATACGAGATTCGAACTCGTGAGGGCGTGAACCCAACCCGCTTTCCAAGCGAGCGCCATAGGCCTCTAGGCGAATCCTCCGCGGGGAACCTTACCCGAGCGGGAACCGGGCCTCAACTTGCCGACGACCCGGCCGTCGTCGAGCGTCAGGAGGGGCGTCGCCGAGCGCCGCGCGGCCGCCCGCGGCGATGCGGTAGAGTGGGCCGCGGTTCCTCGCGCGGCGGTATCTCGCCCAACTCCCCCAGGGTCGGAAGGCAGCAAGGGTAAGTGAGCTCTATCGGGTGCGCGAGGGGCCCTTTTCTTTGCCTCCGCATCGCCAGCGGAAATGTCGGCGCACGGGAATAGGGTGGACGCGTGGACGAGGACTACGACCAGGACGAGTACGCCCCCATCGATGAGGGGTTCGGGTCGGCGAGCCTTCCCGGCTTCGAGCCGATGGAGGGCCCCGGCCTGTTCGATGAGCCCGAGCCGCCCGCGCAGGACGGCCCGTCGCTGTTCGCCGACGAGGCTCTCGACGCCCCCGAGCCCGACGCGGCGCCGGCCGCGGCGCCCCAGGCCGCGCCCGCGCCGTCGGCCCGGCCCGCCCGCGTCGAGGCCCCCGCGGCACCGCTCGCCCTGTACCGCCGCTACCGGCCCGACACGTTCGGCGAGATCATCGGCCAGGACCACGTCACGGTTCCCCTGCAGCGCGCGCTGACCAACAACCGCGTCAACCACGCCTACCTGTTCTCCGGCCCGCGCGGCTGCGGCAAGACCACCTCGGCGCGCATCCTCGCGCGCTGCCTCAACTGCGAGCAGGGGCCGACGGCGACCCCGTGCGGGCGGTGCCAGTCGTGCCTCGACCTCGCGCGCGGCGGTCCCGGTTCCATCGACGTCATCGAGATCGACGCGGCCTCGCACGGCGGCGTCGACGACGCCCGCGACCTGCGCGAGCGCGCCTACTTCGCGCCGGTGGCCAGCCGCTACAAGATCTACATCATCGACGAGGCGCACATGGTGACGACGCAGGGCTTCAACGCGCTGCTGAAGCTCGTGGAGGAGCCGCCCCCGCACACCAAGTTCATCTTCGCGACGACGGAGCCGGAGAAGGTCATCGGGACCATCCGCTCGCGCACCCACCATTACCCCTTCCGGCTCGTTCCGCCGAAGGTCCTGGGCGACTACCTCGGCGACATCTGCGACACCGAGGGTGTCCGTATCGACCACGCCGCCATCCCTCTGGTGGTGCGCGCGGGCGGCGGCTCGGTCCGCGACTCGCTGTCGGTCCTCGACCAACTCCTCGGCGGGGCGGGGGACGACGGCGTGAGCTACGGCCAGGCGGCGGCGCTGCTGGGCTACACGCCTGACGCGCTGCTGGACGAGATCGTCGACGCGTTCGCCGCCGGCGACGCGGCGGGGGTGTTCCGCACCGTCGACAAGGTCATCGAGGTCGGCCAGGACCCCCGGCGGTTCGCCGAGGACCTGCTGCGCCGACTCCGCGACCTGATCATCCTCGCGGCCGTTCCCGACGCGGCCACCAACGGCATCCTCGACGTCGCCGCCGACCAGGCGCAGCGGCTCCAGACCCAGGTCGCGGGCCTCGGCGCGGGCGAGCTGACGCGCGCCGCGGAGGTGATCGCCGTCGGGCTCACCGAGATGCGCGGCACCACCGCGCCCAGGCTGCACCTCGAGCTGATGTGCGCGCGGGTGCTGCTGCCCGGCGCAGACCTCGACGAGCGGGGCCTGCACGCGCGGATGGATCGGCTGGAGCGCAGGGTCGGCATGATCGGCTCGGGGGAGACCCCGCCCATCCCGGACTGGCAGGATGCCGACGCCCCGGCCGCCCCGCGTCAACGAGCCGCCGCGCGCGCGAGCGCGCCCCCTGCCGCGGCTCCGACAACCTCACAGCCTGCTTCCGCGGAGGAGCCCGAGCCGCCGCGCCACAGCCCGGACGCGCCGGCGGAGTCCCCACGCCAACGTCCTGCTCCCGCACCGACGTCCGAGCCCCCGGACGAGCAGCCCGCCGCGCAGCGTCCTCCGGCGCAGCCGCCGCAACAGGCGCCTGCGCAGCGCGCGCCGCAGCAACGGCCGGCGGGCGCACCCCCCAGCGGGGCCCCGGCGCCGGCCACGGCCCCCCCGGCGCGGGTCGAGCCGAAGCCGGCCGCGCCCGGCACGGTCCAGCTCACCGCGGCCGAACTCCGGCGCGTCTGGCCCAACGTCCTGGACGAGGCCAAGCGCCGTCGACGATTCACGCACATGCTGCTCTCGCAGCACGCGCAGGTCGTGGATCTGGCCGACGGCGTGCTGACCCTCGGCTTCTCCGGCCCCGGCCCCCGCGAGAACTTCGGCACCGGCGGCAGCGCTGAGGTGCTGGTGGAGGCGCTCGTCGAGGTCATCGGCGTGGAGGTGCGGATCAACGCGATTGTCACCTCGGGTGAGGCGCCCGCGGCCCCAGCCCAGCGCCCCTCCGGCGCTGCGGTGCGCGCCCCGGAGCCCGAGCCCGCATCCGCGCCGGTCGCCGTCGCCCCGCCGCCCCCGCCGTCGGAGGAGGTCTCCGCGGAGGACGAGGTGCTGGACGCCGCGCACAACGCGGAGGAACTGTTGAGCTCGGCCTTCGGCGCGGAGGTCATCGCCGTCCGCGACGCCGAGTGACGCCCATGAAACCACTGACCAATCATTCCTCGGCTGCGGCGCACCGGATCGGGCGCCCCGCCGCTCCTATGTCTTGTGCCGGACGTCCAGTACGACACTGCGATCTAGGAGCGCCGGGGCATCCCGCCCGGCACGTCCTCGCCGGAGGAAGCATTGATCAGCGCTTTCCTTCTTTCCGTAACCGAACCCCCATCGAGGAGTAGCAACTGATGTTTGGTGACTTTGACTTCGGCGCCCTGATGCAGCAGGCGCAGCAGATGCAGGAGGACCTGGAGCGCGCGCAGGCGGACCTCGCGCAGCAGAGCTTCACGGCCCAGGCGGGCGGCGACCTGGTCTCCGTCACGCTGAACGGCAAGGGCGAGCTCACCGACGTCGTGATCAAGCCCGAGGCCTGCGACCCGGAGGACACCGAGACGCTGGCCGCGCTGATCGTCGCGGCGTCCCGCGCCGCGCGCGCCCAGGCCGACGCCGCCATGGCCGCCGCGATGCCGGAGATGCCGCAGATCCCGGGCCTCGGGGGCTGATCGTCCCGTGTACGAAGGGCCCATCCAGGACCTGATCGACGAGCTGAGCCGGCTGCCCGGGATCGGGCCGCGGGGCGCCTCGCGGATCGCGTTCTACCTGCTCGACGCGCCGGAGGAGGACGTGTTCGCGCTCGCGGACACGCTGCGCCGGGTGAAGGAGTCCTCGCGGGTCTGCGAGGTGTGCTTCAACGTGTCTCAGGAGGAGCGCTGCCGGATCTGCCGCGACCCGCGCCGCGACCGCAGCCAGCTGTGCGTCGTCGAGGAGTCGAAGGACGTCGTCGCCATCGAGCGCACCAACGAGTTCCGGGGCCTCTATCACGTGCTCGGCGGGTCGATCTCACCCATCGACGGCCGCGGTCCGGCAGACCTGCACACCCGCGAGCTGTTCCAGCGCCTCGCCGACGGCGAGGTCCAGGAGGTCATCCTGGCCACGGACCCCGACACCCAGGGCGAGGCCACGGCGTCGTACCTCAGCCGGATGCTCCGCGACTTCGGCGTCCGCGTCACGCGCCCGGCGAGCGGCCTGCCCGTCGGCGGAGACCTTGAGTACGCCGACCAGGTCACCCTCGGCCGCGCCTTTGAGGGCCGCCGCCTCATGTTCGAGCCCACCGCCTGACGACCGAACCCTCAGGCGCCGCCCTCGTTTTTGTCGGTGGCCCGGCCTATTGTCGAAGATCCTGGGCCATCCGGGCCCGCGACAGAAGGGAAACACCCATGTCCTACCAGCTGAGCCCTTACCTCGCGCTCGACGGCACCACCCGCGAGGCGATGGAGTTCTACCAGTCCGTGCTCGGCGGTGAGCTGACCATGATGACGTTCGCTGAGGCGGGCGCGGGCGACTTCCCCGGGTCCGACCGCATCATGCACGCGAGCCTCACCACCGCCGGCGGCCTCGAGATCTTCGGGGCCGACACGCTCGCCGAGATGGGGCACACCGCCGGCGACACCGTCGCGCTGTCGCTCATGGGCAACGATGACGCGCTGCCCGGGCTGTTCGCGGCCCTCGCCGAGGGCGGGACGGTCACCGTTCCCTTCGAGCGCCAGATGTGGGGCGACGACTACGGCCAGTTCCGCGACAAGTTCGGTGTCGTCTGGCACGTCAACCGCCAGGGCGACCCCGCGGCCTGACCGCGGCGGCGGGAGAGGGGTTGCCAGTGACTGACTCCGTGATCACAGCCCGCGGGCTGACCAAGCGCTTCGGCGAGGTGATCGCCGTCGACGGGATCGACTTCGAGATCGCTCCCGGCGAGTCGTTCGGCTTCCTCGGCCCCAACGGGGCGGGGAAGTCGACGACCATGCGCATGATCGCGGCCACCTCCACCCGCACCGGCGGCGAGTTGAGCGTCCTCGGTCTCGACGCGAACAAGCACGGGCCGGAGATCCGCGCACAGCTCGGCATCGTTCCGCAGGGCGACCTGCTCGACGAGGAGCTCCGCGTCATCGACAACCTGTACGTCTACGGCCGCTACTTCGGGTTGCCCCGCGCCTACGTCAAGGAGCGCTCGGAGCAGCTGCTGGACTTCGCGCAGCTCCGCGAGAAGCGGCTGGCAAGGGTCGACGGCCTGTCCGGCGGCATGAAGCGGAGGCTGACCATCGCGCGCGGGCTGATCAACAACCCGCCGATCACACCCGCGTCTGGGGCTGGGTGCCTGTCGTCGAGCATCACATCCTG
>DAONOU010000080.1:0-10015 GCA_035409265.1 Arachnia sp.
TGGCTGATCTTCCTGTTCTGGGTGCCGTTCCTGACCGCGCTCGTCTACCTGATCGCGCGCGGCGACGGCATGGCGAAGCGCAGCAGCGCGGTCGTCGCGCAGAACAAGGAGCGCACGGACGAGTACATCCGCGACGTCGCCGGCACCAGCCCCGCCGACGAGATCGCCAAGGCGAAGGCCCTGCTCGACGCCGGCACCATCTCCGAGGCCGAGTTCGCGCAGCTGAAGGCGGCAGCCCTCCGCTAACCCGTTGGCGCGTTCATTGGTTTCGACACGCCGGTTCGCTAGCGCTCACGCGGCGGCTCAACCAGCGTGAAAGGAGGCCTGGGTTCGGCATCGCCGGACCCAGGCCTCAAGTTTTTTTGGTGGCGCCGGCGCCCTTCCCCCCAGACGGGCGCCGACGTACGACAGGTTTTAGCCCCCCCATAGCCTGACTTCCACCACCCGGAATCGCGGCTTTCGTTGCCCGATCCGTTGGCTCGAACCTATGCCCGATGGTCGACAGTGTCAACCACTTATGGGGGAAAGTATTGCCTTTTCTTGGAAAGAAGATAAGGTAACCGTTTTCATCCCGGATTAGCACGTTTCATACGCTGTGCCGGCCCCTGCTGGCTGAGCCGCCGCGCCACCACGCTCCTTGAGCCGCGCTCTAACCACGCTCCTTGAGCCGCGCTCCAGGAGCGAAGCGACGCGGCACGCGTCGAAAGGTCTGGCACCCGGTTCGCGAACCGGCACCCCGGCCGTCGACCGACCTCCCCCACCGGATACCCTCGGAAGAGGGAGGTCGACATGACCACGACCAACAGGCCCGTCCTCATCGGGCCGCCTGCCCAGCCCGAGCGACGACGCCGTCGCCACCGGGTTCCTTCCTGGGTGCTCAAGACCGCCATGGCCGCCACCGGCGCCGTCTGGGCGGCGTTCGTCGCCATCCACCTCTTCGGCAACCTCAAGGTGTTCCAGGGCGCCGAGGCCTTCAACACCTACGCGGCCTGGCTCCGCGAGGCCTTCTACCCGCTCGTTCCCCACGGCTTCGTCCTGTGGACGATGCGCGTCGTGCTGCTGATCGCGCTGGTGATCCACGTCGTCGGCGCCGCGACGCTGTGGGTTCGCGGGCGGCGCGCCCGCGGCCCGCACCGCGCCCGGATCACCGGAGCCCGCTCGTGGGGCTCCTGGCTGATGCCGGTGACGGGAGTCGCGCTCCTCGGCTTCGTCGGCTTCCACCTCCTCGACCTCACGCTCGGCATCGTCCCGGCCGCGTCCGACGGCTTCGCCCACCCCTCCGACGGGACCGCTCACGCCTACGAGAACCTCGTCGCCAGCTACCAGCGCCCGGGATCGGCCTGGTTCTACGTCGCGGTGATGCTGCTGCTGGCGCTGCACATCGCCAAGGGCTTCACCACGATGGCCGCCGACCTCGGCGTCACCGGCCGACGGGTCAAGGCCGGGTTCGCCGTCGCCGGCGGGCTGCTGGCCGTCGCCGTGCTGCTGGCCAACGGCGCCATCCCCGTGCTCGTCCAACTGGGGGTGATCTCGTGAGATGGCTGCGGGGCCTTTCGGCGCGGGCCGGGGCTTCGCCCGGGGCCTGGCTCAAGGAGCGGGAAAAGACTGGGGCTCGGATCAAGGAGCTTGACCCGCGGATTCCCGACGGCGACCCCGCAACCGCGTGGGACCGCCGCCGGGAGGAGTACCGCCTTGTCAGCCCGTTGAACGCGAAGAGGTTCACCGTCGTCGTCGTGGGAACCGGCTTGGCCGGGGCGGGCGCCGCCGCGGCTCTCGGCGAGCTGGGCTACCGCGTGCACGCCTTCACGTTCCACGACTCGCCGCGCCGGGCGCACTCGGTGGCCGCGCAGGGCGGCATCAACGCGGCCAGGGCGCGCAAGGTCGACGGCGACTCGCTGCGCCGCTTCGTCGTCGACACCGTCAAGGGCGGCGACTTCCGCGCCCGCGAGGCGGAGGCCTTCCGGCTGGGCCAGGAGTCGGTGCGGGTCATCGACCACCTCAACGCCATCGGGGCGCCGTTCGCGCGCGAGTACGGCGGCGCGCTTGCCACCCGCTCCTTCGGCGGGGTCCAGGTCTCGCGCACCTACTACGCGCGGGGGCAGACGGGCCAGCAGCTGCAGGTCGCCAGCGCGCAGGCGCTGCAGCGCCAGGTGGCGCGCGGCACCGTCGACCTCCACGTCCGCACCGAGATGCTGGACCTGATCGTGGACGACGGGGTGTGCCGCGGCGTCGTCGTCCGCGACCTGGTGACCGGCCAGGTCTGGGCGCAGCCCGCGCACGCCGTCGTGCTGGCCACCGGCGGCTACGGGTCGGTGTACTTCCACTCCACGCTGGCCATGAACTCCAACGCGACGGCGGTCTGGCGGGCCGTGCGGCGGGGCGCGCAGCTGGCCCACGCGTCGTTCGTCCAGTTCCACCCCACCGCGCTGCCGATCTCGACGCACTGGCAGTCGAAGAACATCCTGATGTCGGAGTCGCTGCGCAACGACGGCCGCGTCTGGGTGCCGACGACGCCTGGCGACCCGCGCGCCCCCGGCGACATCCCGGAGGCCGAGCGCGACTACTACCTCGAGCGCAAGTACCCCGCGTTCGGCAACCTCGCGCCGCGCGACATCTCCTCGCGCGCGGCCAAGGAGCAGATCGACGGCGGCCGCGGCGTCGGCCCGCTGCGGAACTCCGTCTACCTCGACTTCGCCGACGCTCTCGCCGCGCACGGCAGGGAGGCCATCGCGGCCCGCTACGGGAACCTGTTCGACATGTACGCGCACGCCACCGGCGAGGACCCGTACGCGGCGCCGATGCGGATCGCCCCCGGCGCGCACTTCACCATGGGCGGGCTGTGGGCCGACTTCGACCAGATGACCGCCATCCCCGGCCTCTTCGTCGGCGGCGAGGCGAGCTGGGCCTACCACGGGGCCAACCGGCTGGGCGCGAACTCGCTGCTGTCGGCCGCGGTCGACGGCTGGTTCACGCTGCCGTTCAGCGTCCCCAACTACCTGGCCGGGCTGCTGGGCTCGCGCCTGCCCGGGGCCGACGACGCGTGCGTCCGCGACGCCGTCGGCCGCGTCCACGACCGCACCGATGCGCTGCTGACAACGGGCGGGACCGTGGCGGCCAGCCACTTCCACCGGGAGCTGGGCGACATCATGTACCGCCACGTCGGCGTGGAGCGCTCGGCGGCCGGCTTGCGAACCGCCATCGAGGAGATCCGGAACCTCCGCGCGCGGTTCTGGCGCGAGGTCCGCGTGCCGGGGACCGGCGCGCAGCTGAACCAGGCGCTGGAGCGCGCGGGCAGGGTCGCGGACTTCCTGGAGCTCGCCGAGCTCATGGCCGTCGACGCCCTCGACCGCGAGGAGAGCTGCGGCGCGCACTTCCGCACCGAGTTCCAGGACGACGGCGAGGCCCGCCGCGACGACGCCAACTGGGCGTTCGCCTCCGCCTGGGGCGCCCGCGAGGACCGGGGCCGGCTGGAGTTCACCCGGCACGTCGAGCCGCTGAGCTTCACGGCCGTGCCGTTGGCGACGAGGAGCTACCGATGACGCACGTGGTGGGCGTCGCGACGCCGGACAGGAGGGGCCACCGATGAGGCTGAAGGTCGAGGTGTGGCGGCAGGCGGGCCCGGGCGAGCCCGGCCGGTTCGAGGCGCACACGATAGACGGCGTGGAGCCGCAGCTGTCCGTGCTCGAGCTGCTGGACGCCCTGAACGAGCGCCTGATCGACGGCGGACAGGAGCCGGTGGCGTTCGACTCCGACTGCCGCGAGGGCATCTGCGGCGCCTGCGGCGTCACCGTCGACGGCGCGGTCCACGGCCTGGAGGACAACGTGCCCAGCTGTCATCAGCACCTGTCGTCGTTCCGCGACGGCGCGACGGTGCGGATCGAGCCGCTGCGCTCCGCGGCATTCCCGGTGCTCCGCGACCTGGTCGTCGGCCGGGACGCGTTGGACGACCTGATCCGCGCGGGCGGGCACGTCGCCGTCGACGCGGGAACGGCGCCGGATGCGGACGCGGCGCCGACGACCACCGACGTCGCCGAGGAGGCGCTGGACTTCGCCGCCTGCATCGGCTGCGGGGCCTGCGTCGCGGCCTGCCCCAACGGTTCGGCCCACCTGTTCGCGGGCGCGAAGCTCGCGCACCTGGCGCTGCTGCCCATCCCGGCTCTGGAGCGCCGTCGACGGGCGAGGTCGCTCGTCGGCGCACTCGACGAGCTGTTCGGCCCCTGCTCGCTCTACGGCGAGTGCGCCCAAGCCTGCCCCGCGGGCATCCCCCTGACCGCCATCGCCGTCGTCAACCGGGAGCGCCTCGGTGTCCTGGGGTGAGGACGGTGCAAGGACTCACCAGCATCGGCCCCCAACGGGCATGACCGTGCCAGTTGGGGGCCGATGCTGGTGAATCCTTGCAGGGGGTATCGCTCACCCGGCGGCGGGAGCCCAGGTCCCGTCCGTGCAGCTGTAGAACCGGAGCTCCGCGGTGTCGACGAACACGTCGCCCTCGTTGTCGCAGGCGCCCGAGGGCGACTCCGTGCCCAGCACCACCTGGGTGCCGTCGCGGCCCGGCTGGCCGGGCTTCCCCGAGGCGCCGAGCTCGCCCGGCTCCCCCTGCTCTCCGGCCTCGCCCTGTTCCCCGGCCTCGCCCTGCTCACCGGTCAGGTTCTCGAGGGCGGACGTGCGGATGTTCCCGGCCAGGCGCCAGCCATCGGCCCCGCGGACGTAGACGTCGGCCGACTCGAGGTCGATGAAGACGTCGCCCTCCTCGCCGTGGGCGGAGTCTGGAACGCCGAGGCCCGCGCGCACGTCGGCGCCGGCGGGCAGCACCACCGGCTCCTCCTTCTCCGGCTCTTGGCTCTCCGTCGGCTCAGGGGACGCCGAGGGCTCAGGCGACACGGAGGGCTCGGGCGAGACAGACGGCTCCGGGGACGGCGACGGCTCGGACGATGCGGTCTCGGTCGGCACCGGGTCGGGGGCCGCGGGGGCGCCCATCCGCGCCCCGATGAAGCCCGCGAGGAAGGCCAGCACGACCACGAGGATGCCGACGACCAGCAGCGTCCGGGGCGTGACGCCCGTGGTTGAGGGGCCCTCGGCCTGCGCGTCGGCGCCGGCCTCCCCCTCCGCGTTCGGCTCGTCCGGGATGTCGTCTGCGTTCACGGCTGTGCCTCCTCCTGCGGCGGCGACAGGCTCCGCCGTGCGTCGATCGTGCCACGGACGGCCGGGGCCGGCCCCGCCGTCGGCGAAAACACCTAGTTGCGGGGGGGCCGGGTGAGGTCCTCGGTGCCGCGCTCGAACGTGTCCGCGCCCAGCCGACGGCGGGCGACGGCGAAGGCGACCGCGCACGCGGCGTAGGTTGCCGCGATGCCGAGGAACGCGGCCACGGACAGGCCGGTGGGCGGCAGGACGAACGCGGCGACGACGCCCGCGAGCACGAACGCGCCGTTGAACGCCATGTCGTAGAACGTGAAGACGCGGCCCTTGAAGCCCTCGTCGACGTGGGCCTGGACGATGGTGTCGACGCAGATCTTGAACGACTGCACGCCCAGACCGATCAGGAAGCTCAGCACGAAGACGCCGAGCTTCGCGGAGACGGACGCCGTCGTCAGGGACACCGCGGCGCAGCCGATCAGCAGCGCGAGCGCCGTGCGGCCCAGCCCCAGCGCGCGCACCAGCCCCGGAACCAGCGGCGCCGCGAGGATGAACCCCGCGCCGGTGAAGAGCCCCCAGAGCGTGATGTCGGCCAGCGCCGGGGCGGGCTGGTCGACGGGGTGCCACAGGTTCCGCGCGGCCAGGATCACGGCAACGCTGAGCAGGCCGAACAGCAGCCTCGACACGGCCATGAGCGCGAGCGCCAGCCGCGCCGTCGGCCGCGTGGCCAGATGCCGCCAGGCCTCGGCCAACCCGTCGAGAACCGCGCGAGGTCCAGACTGCGCGTCGGCGTCAGAGCCCTTCGACGCGGCGGGGGCCTGGCTCAAGGAGCGGGTGGGGCCCAGGGCGTCGCGGGGGAAGCCGCGGCAGATCAGCACCGAGCCGAGGAAAAGCACCGCGGCGAACCCGAACACGACCGAGTCCGCCTGGTGCGCGGGCAGCAGGCCGCCGAGCGTGAACCGGGCGAGGAACCCGAGGACCGCGCCGATCACCACGCCGAGCGGGCCCACCGTCGGCACGATCGAGCTCGCGGTCAGGTACTCGTCCTCGTCGACGGTGTGCTGCAGGCCCGCGGAGAGCCCGGCCAGCATGAACCGGTTGATGCTCATCGCCACCAGCAGGGCGCCGTAGAGCACGACCGCCCAGACGCCCGACGTCGCGCCGCTGAAGATCGTGACGCCCAGCACCAGCGACAAGGCCGCGCGCGTGACGTCGGAATAGAGGGCGACGTCGCGGCGGGACCAGCGGTCGAGCAACGGCGACACGAACGGCCCGATGACCGTGAAGGGCAGCAGGGTCAGCGCGAGGACGCCCGCGATCGCCCACGCGTCGGGCTGCGACTGGGGGGAGAACAGCAGGTAGCTCGCCATCCCGACCTGCAGCGTGCCGTCGGCGGCCTGGCTGAGGATGCGCAGGGTCAGCAGGCGGCGGAAGGCCGCGTGCCGCCACAGCCGCCGCAGGGCGGGAATGAGCTTCATCGGTAAGTCAGGACCCCATCGCCTCGGCGTGCAGGCGCTCCGCCTTCTGGAGCGCGTAGGCAGCGCCGGACTCCTCCATCATGTGGGCCACCTGCGCGCGTCGCGCGTCGAACTTGTCGAGCTTGGCGACGGCGTCGACCATCTTCTGGAAGTTCTCCTCGCGCTCCTCGTCGTCGCCGTGGTACTCGGTGTGGAGGTAGCCGTGGGCGAGGCGGTCGACCGCGCGCACCGCCGACAGGATCTGCCCCTTGGGCGAAACCAACGACGAGATGACGGTGATCGCGAGCACGACGACGATGATCATCAGCGAGTGCACGGGGTCGAACGTGAAGACGTGGACCGGCTGGCCGTCGTTGATGAACCCGACGCGGTTGGTGTGCAGCGCCTCGAGCACCAGCTTCACGCCGATGAACCCGAGGATGATCGCGAGCCCGTACTTGAGGTACACGAGGCGGTCGAGGAGGCCGTCGATCAGGAAGTACAGCTGGCGGAGGCCCATCAGGGAGAACGCCGTCGCGCAGAACACGATGTAGACGTTGGTGGTGACCGCGTAGATCGCGGGGATCGAGTCGAGCGCGAACAGCAGGTCCGTGCCGCCGATGGCGACCATCACGAGCAGCATGGGGGTGAGGACCTTGCGGCCGTTCTCGTAGGTGACCAGCTTGTCGCCGTCGTAGTGATCCGTGGTGCGCAGGAAGCGCTTGGCCAGCCGGATCATGACGTTGTTCGCCTCGTCCTCGCCCTCCTTCTCCGGGGCGAGCAGCTTGCCCGCGGTGATCAGCAGGATGATCCCGAAGACGTAGAACGCCCAGGTGAAGTTGTCGATGATCGCCATGCCGAGGAAGATGAAGAGACTCCGGGCGATGAGCGCGAACACGATGCCGAACAGCAGCACCTTCTGCTGGTCCTTCCGCGGTACCGCGAAGCTGGACATGATCACGAGGAAGACGAAGAGGTTATCGACGCTCAGCGCCTTCTCCAGCAGGTAGCCGCTGAAGTACTCGATGCCGAGGTGGTGGTCCCCGATGGACCACAGCACGATGCCGAACACGACGGCGACGCCGACGTAGAAGGCCGACCACCAGGCGGCCTCCTTCAGCGACGGCTCGTGCGCCTTGCGGACGTGGAAGAAGAAGTCGAATGCGAGCAGGCCGCCGATCACAACGAGGGTGATGGCCCAAACCCACAGGGGCATGTTGGTAGTGGTCACAGGGACGCTCCTGGTGCAGGCGAGAAAACTGACGTTTCTGCCACCGGTACCCTTCAGGGCCAACGTCGATGACTGGCGTTACTCTACGCGACGGTTCCCGCGAACCGAAGCCACTGGCCATGTCGGAACCAACTTGTAACCCGCCGTCGAGATTGCGCGCGGAGGCGGCACGACCTCTTAACCGGCCCGTCAGATTCTGTCGGAGCGCCCTTGTAGCCTGGGCAGGACATACCGCTGGTTGAGCCGGGCCCCGGGCGAAGCCCTAGCCCGTGTCGAAACCAATGGGCCGATGCGAAGGAGTTAAGTCGATGCGGAGACTGCTGGCCGGGATGATGGCCGGGTTGGTGCTGCTGGCCGGGTGCGCGCCCGGCGAGAAGAAGCCCGACCCCGCTCCCACCGCGCCCACGGCCCCGCCGCGGGATCTGCCGCCCGCCGACCCCGCCGTCGACGCCCTCGTCACGGCCCTCAACGCGCAGGACGTGGGCACCATCCCCATGGTGAAGGCGGCATCGGAGGCGCAGGAGGAGTTCACCACCGTCTTTGCCGGGATGGACGGCTTCTACCCCACGGTGGCCGCCGCGGGCATCACCTACGGCGAGGACGACACCGCCGTCGCGACGCTCTCGATGTCCTACGACCTCGGCCTGCACGGCTGGAAGTACGAGTCGCAGGCGCGGTTCAACTGGGTGACGGACACGTGGCGGCTCGACTGGGCGCCCACCGTCATCCACCCCAAGCTGACCAGCGACTCGCGGCTCCGGCACACCCACAAGGAGCCCCGCCGCGGCGCCATCAACGACAACGAGGGCCTCGCGATCGTCGAGGAGGGCACGCTCTACGAGGTGGGCATCGACAAGTCGACGATCGACGCGGGCCAGTGGGCGGCGTCGGCCAGCGCGCTGGCGAAGGCGTTGAAGATCGACGAGAAGGCCTACCTCAAGAAGCTCGAGGCGAACGGCCCGAAGGCGTTCGTCATCGCGGGCACGCTCGCCCAGGAGGACATCCCGGGTTCCGTCGCGGACATCGACGGGACGCTGGTGCGGGAGATCACCGCCGTCGTCGGGCCGTCCGACGGGCTCGCGGCGCCGCTGCTCGGCGCCGTCGGGGCCCCGACGAAGGAGATGATCGACAAGTCCGACGGCACGCTCTCGGCCCAGGACCGGGTCGGGGTGTCGGGCCTCCAGCTGCGCTACGACGAGTTCCTCCGCGGCGTGCCGCAGATCAAGGTCGACCAGGTCGGCCGCAAGTCCGACGGCCAGGCGGACCAGGCGTTCGAGGAGCAGACGCTGTTCGAGCAGCAGGCCTCCGTGTCGACGGCGATCGAAACCAGCCTCGACCGCGCCCTGCAGGCCAAGGCGGAGAAGGTCCTGTCGAAGCAGAAGGGCCTCGCGACGCTCGTCGTGCTCGACCTCAAGACGGGCGGGGTGCTGGCGGCCGCGCAGTCGCCGTCGGGCGGCACGTTCCCGTACGCCACCTACGGCAAGTACGCGCCCGGGTCGACGTTCAAGGCGGTCACCGCGCTGGCCATGCTGCGCGACGGGCTCACGCCCACGTCGACGGTGAAGTGCCCCGCGAACCTGAAGGTCAACACCTACACCTTCGGCAACTACTCCGGCTACCCGTCGTCCGCGCTGGGTTCGATCCCGCTGACCGACGCGTTCAAGTACTCGTGCAACACGGCTTTCGCCGGATCGGACGTCGACGCCGAGCAGCTGAGCGACGCCGCGGCGTCGCTCGGGGTCGGGACCGACTACGACGCGGGCTTCACGTCGTACTTCGGCACGGTGGCGCCGGGCAACGCGATCGACCTGGCGGCGTCGAAGATCGGACAGGGTCAGGTGACGATGTCGCCGCTCGGGATGGCGGCCGTCGCCGCATCGATCGGCTCGGGGCAGACCACCATCCCATGGCTGGTCAAGGACCACGAAGCGAAGCCGAAGGCCTCGCTCAGCGAGGCCGAGGCGTCGCAGCTCCAGACGCTGATGAAGGCCACCGTCGACTCCGGCACCGGCCGGCCGCTCAGGGGCCTGATGACGGGCGCGAAGACCGGCACGGCGCAGTGGGGCCAGAAGGGCAAGCTGGAAACCCACGCCTGGATGATCGCCTACAACGACGACTACGCGGTGTCGGCATTCGTGGAGGTCGGCGACTCGGGCGGCACCACAGCGGCACCCTTGATCGTCAAGCTGCTGGG
>DAONOU010000081.1:0-9958 GCA_035409265.1 Arachnia sp.
CAGATCGAGATGTCCATCGCGGTGATGATCAGCTCGACGGCCTTGACGAACAGCTCGCCGTCGAACGTGCCGTCGGCGCGCAGGAACTTCAGCAGGTTCAGCGAGGCCAGGTTGCACGACGAGTTGTCGAGGCTCATGTACTCGGAGCAGGGGTTCGACGCCGTGATCGGGCCGGTCACGGGATTGGTGTGCCAGTCGTTGATGGTGTCGTTGTACTGGATGCCCGGATCGGCGCACTCCCACGCGGCCTTGGCGATCTTGGTGAACAGCGTGCGCGCGTCCACCTCCTCCAGCACGGAGCCGTCCTGGCGGGCGCGCAGGCCGAAGGGGCGGCCGGCCTCGACGGCCTCCATGAACTCATCCGTGACGCGGACCGAGTTGTTGGCGTTCTGGTACTGCACGGACGTGATGTCCTTGCCGCCCAGGTCCATGTCGAACCCCGCGTCGCGGAGCGCGCGGATCTTGTCCTCCTCGCGCGCCTTGGTGTCGACGAACTCCTCGATGTCGGGGTGGTCGACGTCCAGGACAACCATCTTGGCCGCGCGGCGGGTCGCGCCGCCGGACTTGATGGTGCCGGCCGAGGCGTCGGCGCCGCGCATGAAGGAGACGGGGCCGGAGGCCGCGCCACCGGAGCTCAGCAGCTCCTTCGACGAGCGGATCCGGGAGAGGTTCAGGCCGGCGCCGGAGCCGCCCTTGAAGATGAAACCCTCCTCCTTGTACCAGTTGAGGATCGAGTCCATCGAGTCATCGACCGAGAGGATGAAGCAGGCGCTGACCTGCTGCGGCGAGGGGGTGCCGACGTTGAACCACACGGGAGAGTTGAAGGAGAAGTACTGGTTGAGGAGCATCCAGGTGAGCTCGTGTTCGAAGATCTCGGCGTCGTCGTCCGAGGCGAAGTAGCCGTGTTCCTTGCCCGCGGCGGCGTAGGTCTTCACGACGCGATCGATCAGCGCCCGCAGGCTGTTCTCCCGCTTGTCGGTGCCGAGCGCACCACGGAAGTACTTCGTGGTGACGATCGTGGACGCGTTGACGCTCCAGCTGGTCGGGAACTCCACGCCCTTCTGCTCGAAGACGGTCTCGCCGGTCTTCCAGTTGGTCTGGACGACATCGCGACGCTCCCACTCCACCTCGTCGTAGGGGTGCACCCCCTTCTTGGTGAAGACCCGCTCGACGACGAGCCCTTGGGCGTCGGAGCCTGCCTTGCGGCGTGTTGCACGCGTTGCGGTCGCGGTCATATTGATCCCCTCTTCGGTGTTATTTCCTGGATACGTATGGTCAGCCGATGAGCGGCTCTTGGGCCGAACTCGGCTCCGGTTCCGGAACCGGGCGACGACGCCTGGCGTCGCCCTCGATCCGGATGGTGTCGATCTCCCGTTGGAAGTCGTCGATCGACTGGTAGTTCTTGTACACGCTGGCAAAACGCAGGTAGGCGACGGCGTCGAGCTCCTCGAGGGGGCCGAGGATGGCCACCCCGATCTGCTCCGCCGGGATCTCGGCCTGCCCCGAGGCCCGAAGCGAGTCCTCGACCCGCTGCGCCAGCGACGCGAGCTGCGCCGGGGTGACCGGCCTGCCCTTGCAGGCCTTGGACACACCCCGGATGACCTTCTCGCGGCTGAACGCCTCCACCACGCCCGACCGCTTGACCACGGTCAGGACGATCTGTTCGACGGTCGTGAACTTGCGCTCGCACGCGGGGCACAGCCTCCTGCGGCGGATGGCCGAGCCATCCTCCGTGGCACGCGAGTCCGACACCTTGGTGTCGCCGTGCCGGCAGAAAGGGCAGTGCATGGTGCGTCCTGTCGCGTTGTTCCCGTGGGCGAGTCGCTTCGACACCGATTCCCGTGAAACCACAATCTGTGGTGGACGCAGCGCCTCTGCTCTACTAGATATTGGGGATCTTATGCGCGCCGGGGCTGCAACACAAACGACACGCCGGGACGAGACGGTGGCATCATCCCCGGCCGAGCGCACCCCGCCGGGGCCGCCCCGCGCGCCGCTCAGGGGCCTCGACAAGGCCTCTCAGCGACGACTCACGGATGGTCGACGTGGGCCCACGCGGGGTGCCCCGCGACATACTCCTTGGCGGGGTCCGGCTGCGTCATCGCGGCGAACTGGGGGACGCACACCGCCACACCGAAAGCCGCGACGATGCCGACGGCGGCGAGCTTCAGGCCCAGCACCCGGGACGCGGGGCGGGGAGCCGGAGCGGCGACGCAGGACGAGACCTGGCCGACGCGGCCGGCCGCCACGGGGCGACGCGGATGGGCGACCGGGGCGTTGAGCCGGGGCAGCGTGGACGGCGAGGGGACGGCGACGCGGCGCCCACCGGTGCGGACGACCTCGAAATGAGCTGCGGTCATGACAACCTCCCAAGATGAGCCTAGAACGCCTGTTCGATTCATACTGTAGCCCCATCCGGGCCACAAATCAAACGCTTGTTCGAGGCGAGTTTTGCCCGCTCTTGCGGTGCACGACACACTCCACCAGGAGGGTCTGACAATTTTCCGAGCGCGCGACACGCCGTCTATATCGAACACACGTTCCGGCTCTCGGGTAGGCTGTACCCATGGCTGAAGACACCCCCACCCCGCGGCGCGGACGCGGCCGCCCCACCAACGAGGAGATCGCTGCGGAGCTCGGCAGCGTGACCCAGTTCGCGGCCACGGGCGCCACCGGGCTCACCCCCCGCCAGATCAAGATCCTGTTGGTGATCCGCGAGGCGATGGAGGCCGACGGCTACCCGCCCAGCATCCGCGACATCGCGCAACGCGCGGGGCTGGCCTCGACGTCGTCGGTCTCCCACCAGTTGAAGGTGCTGGAGGAGAAGGGCTTCCTGCGCCGCGACCCGAACCGCCCGCGCGCCCTCGTCGTCACGCTTCCCGAAGAGCTTCCGGTGGCCCCCAAGGCGCCGCGGGCACCGATGGACTCGGAGCAGAGCTACGACGCGACGCCCCAGTCCGTGTCCGCGCCGCTCGTCGGCAGGATCGCCGCCGGCGGCCCCATCCTCGCGACCCAGCAGATCGAGGACGTGTTCGCGCTCCCCCGCCAGCTCGTGGGCGACGGCGAGATCTTCATGCTGGAGGTCCGCGGCGACTCGATGATCGAGGCGGCGATCTGCGACGGCGACTGGGTCGTCGTGCGCCGCCAGCCTGACGCGGTCAACGGTGACATCGTCGCCGCGCTGCTCGACGACGAGGCCACGGTCAAGACGTTCCAGCGCAAGGACGGCAAGGTCTGGCTGCTCCCCCACAACGAGCGCTACACCCCCATCGACGGCACCTACGCCTCGGTCATGGGCAAGGTCGTCGCGGTGCTGCGCAAGCTTTAGCTACGGCTATTCCGCGCCGCGGAGGCGGCGGAGGGCCTGGACGGCGACGTCGCCGTCGGTGGTCATCCAGAAGTCCGGCAGCGAGGCGCGCAGATACGACCCGTAGCGTGCGGTGGCCAACCGCGGGTCCAGCATCGCGACGACACCCCTGTCCTCGGCGCGGCGAATCAGCCGCCCCGCGCCCTGGGCGAGGAGCAGCGCCGCGTGCGTCGCTGCCACGGACATGAACCCGTTCCCGCCCGCGTCGTCGACGGCCTTCTTCCGCGCCTGCATGAGCGGGTCGTCGGGGCGCGGGAAGGGAATCTTGTCAACGATCACCAGCTGGCAGGTCTCCCCCGGCACGTCGACGCCCTGCCACAGCGACAGCGTGCCGAACAGCGACGCGGAAGGACTGGCCGCGAACCGCGCCGTCAGCTCGCTCAGCTGGGCGTCGCCCTGGCACAGGATGGTGAGGTGCGGCAGCTCTCGGCGGCAGTGCTCCGCGGCCTGCTCGGCGGCGCGACGCGACGCGAACAGCCCGAGCGTGCGGCCGTCCGCGGCCCACATCAGCTGCGCGATCTCGGCCAGCGTCGCCTCGCTCATTCCATCCCTGCCCGGCGGGGGAAGCCGGCGCGCGACGTACAGGATGCCCTGGCGGCGATAGTCGAACGGCGAGCCGACGTCGAGCCCGCGCCACGAGAACTCGTCGCGCGGCGCCTCCTCGCCCCCGACCCTGTCGGCCTTGCCCAGGCCGACAGCGGCGGCCGCGGGCTCGAACTCGCCGCCGAGTGTGAGGGTCGCCGACGTCAGCACCGTCGGCGTCTCGGCGAACACCTGCGAGCGCAGGAGCCCCGACACGTTCAGCGGGGCGACGAAGGCGGCGCGGCCCATGATGTCGGAGTGGGTCACCCACACCACGTCGGCCTCGTCCAGCGCAGCGATCCGCTCGGCGACGTCGAACACCTCGCGAACGGCCGCCGCCGCCTGCTGGCGGTCCGGATCGTCGGTTGACTTGCCCAACGCGCTGACGACGCGCCGAGCGACGTCGCGCAGCTGGGCCGCGGCATAGGGCAGCGGCGCGGAGGCCTGGGTGACGCGCGCGAGCTCGGACTCGTCGAGCGCCGCGCGCAGCACGTCGGCCTGCGCGAGGAAGTCGGAGCCCAAGTCGTCGTCGACCCAATCGAGGACGCGGCGGGCCGTGCGGTCGACGATGCCCGGGGTGAGCTCGTCGGTGGCGGCGGTGGTGATCCGGCTGACCAGCTCGTGCGCCTCGTCGACGATCAGCGCCTCGTGCTCCGGCAGCGCCGTGCCGCCGTGCATCGCGTTGATGGCCAGCAGCGCGTGATTGGTGACGACCAGCTGCGCGCCCCGCGCGCGCTCCCGCGACTCCTCGACGAAGCACTCCGTCCCGAAGGGGCACGACGCCACGCCCAGGCACTCGCGCGTCGGGATCGAGACCTGCGCCCAGCCGCGCTGGGTGTGCGACGGCGCATCGTCGCGGTCGCCGAGGCCCCGGCGCTCGGCCTCCTCCTCGACCCATTCGCGCAGCGCGAGCACCTCGGCGCCCAGCTTGCTGACGTCGTCGCCCTTTCCCATGGTGGCGGCATCGGCCAGGGCGGCGCTGCCGATCAGCGAGTCCTGGTCCGGCCGCTCACCCTGGCGCGCGCGGTACAGGCACGCGTAGTTGGTGCGGCCCTTGAGGATGGCCGCCTTCGGCCGCCTTCCGGTGACCGCCTGCACGGCGTCGAGCGCCGTCGGGATGTCCTTGGTGGCGAGCTGCGCCTGCAGCGCAAGGGTCGCGGTGGCGACGATCACCCGCGAGTCGGTCTCGACGCACCGCGCCAACGCCGGCGCAAGGTAGCCGAGCGACTTGCCCGTACCGGTGCCCGCCTGCACGAGGAGGTGCGGCCCGCCCTCCAGCGCGGTCGCGACCGCGTCGGCCATCGCCTGCTGCCCGGGGCGCGCCTGGCCGTGAATCTCCCCGACGGCGGCCGCGAGGATCCGGTCGTGATCAGCCACGGGCGAAGGATGCGAGCTCGTCGGCCAGGTCCGGCCGCACGCGCGCGCTGACGAGGGTGCCCTCCCCGGTGTGCTCGAGGGAGTCGATCTGGCCGGTCTTGTGGATGCGGTCCACCAGGTCACCCCGGCCGTACGGCACGAGCGCCGTGACGGCGACCTCGGGCCGGGGCAGCCGCTCCGCCAGGACCGCGCGCAGCTCCTCGATGCCCTCGCCCGTGCGGGCCGACACCACCACCGCGCCGGGGTGCGACCCCCGCAACGCGAGGATCGTCCCCTCGTCGGCAAGATCGGCCTTGTTCAGCACCAGCAGCTCGGGGACCGAACCGGCGTCGATGTCGGCGAGCACGGTACGCACCGCGGCGATCTGGCCCTCGGGGTCCGGGTCGGAGGCGTCGACGACGTGAACAAGCAGGTCCGCCAGCGCGGACTCCTCCAGCGTCGAGCGGAACGCCTCGACCAGGTCGTGCGGCAGGTTCCGCACGAAGCCGACGGTGTCGGTCAGCGTGTAGACGCGCCCGTCAGCCGTCTCGGTGCGCCGCGTCGTCGGGTCCAGCGTCGCGAACAGCGCGTCCTCGACGAGCACACCCGCGCCCGTCAACCGGTTGAGCAGCGACGACTTTCCCGCGTTCGTATATCCGACGATGGCGACCGACGGCACCTGGTTGCGGCGCCGCTCGGCGCGCTTCCCCTCGCGGGTGGCGTCCATCTCGCGCAGCCTCCTGCGCAGGATCGCGATCCGGGAGTGGATCCGACGGCGGTCCGTCTCGATCTTCGTCTCGCCCGGGCCGCGGCCGCCGATGCCCGCGCCTCCCGCCGCACGGCCACCGGCCTGGCGCGAAAGGTTGCCGCCCCAGCCGCGGAGCCGCTGCTTCAGGTACTGCAGCTGGGCGAGCTCGACCTGCGCCTTGCCCTCGGCGCTCTTCGCGTGCTGCGCGAAGATATCGAGGATCAGCGCGGTACGGTCCACGACCTTCACCTTGATCCGGTCCTCGAGGTTGCGCAGCTGCGCGGGTTCGAGCTCGCCGTCGCAGATGACGGTGTCCGCGCCGGTGGCCCGCACGACCTCAGCGACCTCCTCGACCTTGCCGCTGCCGACATAGGTCGACGGGTCGGGGTGGCTGCGGCGCTGCACGAGCGCGTCGAGCACCTCCGAGCCCGCGGTCTCGGCGAGCAGCTTCAGCTCCGCCATCGCGTTGTCGGCGTCCTGCTGCGTGCCGGAGGTCCAGACGCTCACCAGGACCACGCGCTCCAGCCGCAGCTGGCGGTACTCGACCTCGGTGACGTCCTCAAGCTCGGTGCGCATGCCCGCGACCCGCCGCAGCGAGCGCCGGGCGGCGAGGTCCTCCTGGTCGCCGTCGTAGTCGAGGAGGTCGTCGTCAATCAGGTCTTCAGTCATCTTGGCGCCCATTCTCCCAGGCCGTCCAACCACGGCCAAGCGGCCTTGCCGATCCTGTGGATAAGAAGTTCCACAGGTAGGTGGCACCTACCTGCGGGACCTCTAGGTCCTTTGGCCGGGCCTATTGGTTTCGACACGGTCCCGGCGCTTCGCGCGGGGGACCGGCTCAACCGGCGGTCGTGTGCGGCTAGATCCAGAACTCGCCGCGGCCGACGATCACGGCCGGGCCGGTGAGGCGGGCGTTGTCGCCGTCGAAGTCGACCGTCAGCTCGCCCCCGGGGACCGTGACCCTCACCGGGCCCTCGTGGTCCGAGGCCGCTCGATAGGCGGCGGCAGACGCGACGACGCCGGTTCCGCAGCTCCGCGTCTCCCCCACCCCGCGCTCGTACACGCGCATGGACAGCGCGCCCGGGCCGTCGACGTGGACGAACTCGACGTTGACGCCGTTCGGGAACGCGGACGCCGGCGCCCAGACGGGGGCGACGCTCAGATCGAGACCGGCCAGGACGCCGTCGTCGACGAACACCACCGCGTGGGGGTTGCCGACGTCGACCTTCGTGGCCGCCCAGCTCTGGCCCCCCAGGGTGACGGTGACCTTCTCGTCGGAGAGGGCCGCGCGCCCGATGTCGGTGGCGATCAGCCCGTGCCGCGCGACCTCGACGTGCTTGACGCCCGCCCGCGTGGCGACGTCGAACGACCCCGTGTCGACCAGCTGCTCGTTGATCAGGTGGCGCGCGAACACGCGCAGGCCGTTGCCGCACATCTCCGCCACCGAGCCGTCGGCGTTGTAGTAGTCCATGAACCACAGGTGCGGCTCGCCGTGCCAGTCGCGGACGCTGCTGGCCCGCACGACGCGGAGCACACCGTCGGCGCCGATGCCCGCGCGCCGGTCGCAGAGCATCTGGATGAACTCGGGATGCATGTCGTGCATGCCGTAGGAGTCGTCGACGATGATGAAGTCGTTCTGGGTGCCGTGCCCCTTGTGAAAGCTGTACCTCCGCATAACGCTGGCCTCCTCAACGCGTGACCTCCAGTCTAGTGGTGCGTCCCGGCGTTGGGGGCGGGCCGTCAGGAGATGCCCACGGCCGCGACGATGCGCTCGACGTTTGCGGGGTCGCCCGCCGGCAGCCACTCGATCCGCGGATCGCGCCGGTACCACCCCAGCTGCTTGCGGAAGAAGGTCCGCGTGGCACGCTTCACCGCCGCCTTTGCCTCCTCCTCCGTCGCCGCGCCGTCGAGGAAGTCGACAACCTGCCGGTAGCCGATCGCGCGCACCGCCGTCGTGCCGTCGCGAAGCCCCCGTTCCAGGAGCCCGCGGACCTCGTCGACGATGCCGTCCCGCCACATCTGGTCCACCCGCGCGTCGATCCGCGCATCCAACTCGGCGCGGTCCAGCTCCAGGCCGAACTGGTGCACGTCGTCCAGCTCATAGGTCCACTCCGGGACCGACGGCGCGTGCCCGCCGGTCAGCTCCAACACCTCGAGCGCGCGCACGGTGCGCCGCCCGTTGCCCGGCTCGATCTTCGCGGCCGACTCCGGCGCCACCTCGGCAAGGCGCGCGTGCAGCGCGTGCGCGCCTACCCGCTCCAGCTCGGCCTCCCAACGCGCGCGGACCTCGGGGTCCGAGCCCGGGAACTCGAAGCGATCGACGATCGCGCGGGTGTAGAGGGCCGACCCGCCGACCAGGACGGGGACCGCGGCCCTGGCCCTCAGCCCCGCGATCGTGTCGCGCGCGAGCCGCTGGAACTCGGCCACGGAGGCGCGCTCGGTGACGTCGACGATGTCGATCAGGTGATGCGGCACGCCCGCGCGCTCCTCCTCGGTCGGCTTTGCCGTCCCGATGTCCATGCGGCGGTAGACCAGCATCGAGTCGGCGTTGACGACCTCCGCCGCGAGCCCCCGCGCGGCCATCGCGAGGGCGACGTCGACGGCGAGCCGCGACTTCCCGGTCGCGGTCGGGCCGACGAGGACGATCAGGGGAACGGACACGGCGCCAAGTCTGCCAGCCGCTGGCGTCCACCTGGCCGGTGGTGCTCCCGCGATTTCCGCCGAGGGTGCATGATGGGCGCAACTGTCACCGAAAGAGAGGAGCAATCATGGGAGTCTTCGACAGCATCGCCGACGCCGCCAAGCAGCACGAGGCCAAGATCGAGGAGGGCATCGAGAAGGTCGGTGACCTCATCGACGAGAAGACCGGGGGCAAGTTCGCGGACCAGGTCGACAAGGTCCAGAACCTCGCCAACGAGGGCCTCGACAAGCTCACCGGCGACGACAAGTAGCTGAGCGAGACGGCCGCCGGGCGCGCCCCTAGAGCGGGCGCCCGACGGTGGGGATGCCCAAGCCGACCCCGGTCGGCTTGGGCATTTCCGTTGCCGCCTGCCAGGAGTCGCCGCCGCGGGTGCGGCGCAGACCCCGCAGCGGGGCGTCCGAGTTGAGGTGGTGCGGCGCCGCGTGCGTGACGGTGACCGTCGCGATATCGCCCGGGCGGGGGCGCAGCGTCGGGTCCTCCGGCACGGCGACGTGCACCAGCCGGTTGTCGCGGGCGCGGCCGCTCATCCGGTTCGTCGCCTGGTCCTTGCGGCCCTCGCCGGTGGCGAACATGACCTCGACCTCGCGGCCCTCGAAAGCCCTGTTCTCGGCGTAGGCGAGCTCCCCCACCAGGTCGATCAGCCGCTCGTAGCGCTCCTGCACGACCTGCTTCGGCACCTGGTTCGGCATCGTCGCCGCGGGGGTGCCGGGCCTGATCGAGTACTGGAAGGTGAAGGCCGCGGAGAAGCGCGAGCGGCGCACGACGTCCATGGTGGCCAGGAAGTCCTCCTCGGTCTCTCCCGGGAAGCCGACGATGATGTCGGTGGTGATGGCGGCCTCGGGCATCGCCTGCCGCACCCGGTCGATGATGCCGAGGAACCGCTCGGAGCGGTAGGAGCGGCGCATCGCCCTCAGGATCCGGTCGGAGCCGGACTGCAGCGGCATGTGCAGCTGCGGCATCACGTTGGGGGTCTCCGCCATGGCCGCGATCACGTCGTCGGTGAAGTCCTTCGGGTGCGGCGAGGTGAAGCGGACGCGCTCCAGGCCGTCGATGTCCCCGCAGGCGCGCAGCAGCTTGGCGAACGCCTGCCTGTCGCCGAACTCGACGCCGTAGGCGTTCACGTTCTGGCCGAGCAGCGTGATCTCCTGCACGCCCTGGGCCACCAGCATCTCGATCTCGGCGAGGATGTCGCCGGGGCGCCGGTCGG
>DAONOU010000082.1:0-4117 GCA_035409265.1 Arachnia sp.
GCGTGGAGACGCCCAGGATCTGGGTCTCGCCGCGCTGGAACAGCGCCGAGCCGTGGACGCGCGGGATGACGGCGACCTCGGCCGACAGCTCGCGGATGTCGCTGGGGCCGCGGCCGTCGATGCGGACGCCCTCGGTGAGGGTGCGGTGCCGCACGATCTTCTTGGTCAGCGCCTTGAGGGCGGCGGAAACCTCGTTGCCACGGCCATCGAAGCGCTCGGCCAGCTGGGCCTGCACGTCCGCGCGGATGGCGTGGGTGGCCTCGTCGCGCTCCTGCTTGCCCGCGATGCGCATCGCGTCGGCGACCCGCTCGCTGGCGATCTCCTCGACGACCTCGAACACGTCGGCCTGGTAGTCGCGGAAGACGGGGAAGTCGTAGGTCTCGCGGGGCAGCTTGGCCGCCAGCTCAGACTGCGCGTCGCACAGCGCCTTGATGAACGGCTTTGCGGCCTCGAGGCCCTGGCCGACGATCTCCTCGGTCGGGGCGGTCTTGCCCGCGCGGACGAGCTCCCAGGTGGCGTCCGTGCCGCCGGCCTCGACCATCATGATGGCGACGTCACCGTCGGCGAGCACGCGGCCCGCGACGACCATCTGGAAGGCGGACTTGGCCACCTGCTCGACGGTCGGGAACGCGACCCACTGGTCGTCGATGAGGGCGACGCGCACGCCGCCGATGGGGCCGGAGAACGGCAGGCCCGCGAGCTGGGTCGACATCGACGCCGCGTTGATCGCGACGACGTCGTAGATGACCGCCGGGTTCAGCGCGAGGACGGTCACGACGACCTGGACCTCGTTGCGCAGGCCCTTGACGAACGCGGGGCGCAGCGGGCGGTCGATGAGGCGGCAGGCGAGGATGGCGCCCTCGCCGGGGCGGCCCTCGCGGCGGAAGAACGAGCCGGGGATGCGGCCCGCGGCGTACATCCGCTCCTCGACGTCGACGGTGAGCGGGAAGAAGTCGATGGCGTCGCGCGGGGTCTTCTGCGCGGTCGTCGCCGACAGCAGCATGGTGTCGCCGTCGAGGTAGACCGCGGCTGAGCCGTCGGCCTGCTGGGTGAGCTGCCCGGCCTCGAAGCGGACGGTGTGGGTGCCGTAGGTGCCGTTGTCGATCACGGCCTCGGAAAACTGAATGCCTTGTCCTTCCATGGACAGGCTCCTTTCGTTCGGGCGCAGCCCGAGACCCGCGCGGGTGTTCTCCCCGCGAAGCGCCAGCCGGTCTTCGATCGAGGCCCGCGGGGGCGCAATCTCTTGCACCCGAAGGCCACTACCGAGGACCAGACTCACACCCAGGTTGGGCTGCTGTTCTTTCTTGGACTACGAAATAGTCCCAGGACATGCTACCTCCTTCCCGCGCGTCCGCCTCATTCGCGGGCGTGCGACCATTGCGACATGAGCACAACGTCCGTGCATTCTGTCGGCGACGCCGCCATCGCGACGGCGCGACGGTGGGCCCAGGCCTGCCGCGCCCACCCGGAGCCCCGCGCCGCCAGGCTGCTGGCCGCCGCGCTGCGCCACCCCGAGGGCCTGCGCTTCACCCTCGACTTCGTCGACCAGGTCGTGCGGCCCGAGGATCCGACGGTGGCCGCCGCGGCGCTGCGCGAGCTCGCTCACCGCGACGTCGGCTTCCTACCCGCTCCCCTGCGGCTCGGCCTGCGCACCGCGGTCGGCGCGGCGCCGGGCGCGCTCCTACCCGTCGTGCGGCGGACGTTCCGGGCGCTGGTCGGCGACCTCGTCGTCGACGTGGGCTCCTCCCTCACGCCGGCCCTGAAGCGCCTCCGGCGCGGCGGGGCGTCCCTGAACGTCAACCTGCTCGGCGAGGCGGTGCTGGGCGACGAGCACGCCCGCGCCCGGCTCGACGCGACGACGGCGCTCGTGTCGCGCCCGGACGTCGACTACGTCTCCATCAAGGTGTCGTCGGTGCTCGGTCAGCACGCGCCCTGGGGCCAGTCCGCCGTCGCCGACGCCGCCGTCGAACGGCTGCGCCCGCTGTTCCTCCGGGCCGCCCGGGAGGACACGTTCGTCAACCTCGACATGGAGGAATACCGCGACCTCCACCTGACGCTCGAGGTGTTCGAGCGGCTCGTGCGGGAGCCCGGGCTGCTGCGGCTGCGCGCGGGGCTGGCCGTGCAGTGCTACCTGACCGAGTCGTCGCTCGTCCTGCGCGAGTTGGACCGGATCGCCAGCGCCCGCATCGCCGCCGGCGGCGTGCCGCTGAAGGCCCGGCTCGTCAAGGGCGCGAACCTCGCCATGGAGCGCGTGCAGGCGGAGCTGCGCGGCTGGGAGCTTCCGGTGCACGCGACGAAGGAGGAGACGGACGCCTCGTATCTGCGCGCGCTCGACGAGTGCCTGACGCCGGAGCGCGCCGCCCGGGTGCGGATCGGCGTCGCCAGCCACAACGTCTACACACTGGCCGCCGCCTGGGAGCTGGCCAGGGCGCGCGGGGTGGCCGACGCCGTCGACGTCGAGATGCTGTCGGGCATGGGCGTGCCGCTGCAACGGGTGCTTCAGGGCGAGGTCGGCCAGCTGCGGCTCTACGTACCCGTGGTCCCCCGCGCCGAGTACGACTCCGCCATCTCCTACCTGGTGCGGCGGCTCGAGGAGAACGCCGCGCCCGAGAACTTCATGTCCGGCGCCGCGTCGCTGGGAGCCGACGCGGCGTTCCTCGACCGCGAGGAGGCGCGGTTCCGCGCCGCGCTTTCGCACGTCGACGACCCGACGCCGGCGGGGTGGGCCGCTCAGGCGCGTCTCCGGCCTGCCGGGTTCGTCAACGCGGCGGACACCGACCCCGCGCTGGCCTCGAACCAGGCGTGGGCGGCGTCGATCCGGGCGGGGCTGCCCGCCCCTGATCTCGGCCTGGAGACCCTGACCGCCGCGCGCCTCGAGGACGGCGCCGCCGTCGACCGCGTGCTCGAGGCCGGGGTCGCGGCCGGCGCGCGGTGGGGCGACGTCTCCCCCGCCGAGCGCGCCCGCCTGCTGCGCCGGCTCGGGGACGAGCTGGAGGACGCCCGGGCCGACCTCATCCGCGTGTCGGCGGACGAGGTGGGCAAGCTGATCGACCAGGCCGACGTGGAGGTCTCGGAGGCCTGCGACTTCGCCCGCTACTACGCGGGCCTCGCGGAGGAGCGGGTCGACGGCGCGCGCCGGGTGCCGCCGCGCCTCGTGCTCGTGGCCTCGCCGTGGAACTTCCCCCTCGCCATTCCCCTCGGGGGCGTGGCCGCGGCGCTGGCCGCCGGGTCCGCCGTCGTCCTCAAGCCCGCTCCGCCCGCACGCCGGGTCGCCGCCCTCCTGGCCGAGGCCTGCCTGCGCGCCGGGCTGCCCGCCGACGTCGTCCAGCTCGCCGACGTCGACGACGGGCCGCTCGGCCGGGCGCTGATCGAGGACCCGCGCGTCGGGCTCGTCGTCCTCACCGGCGCCGCGGAGACGGCGGAGCTGTTCCGGTCCTGGCGCCCCGGCCTCCCGCTGCTGGCGGAGACCTCCGGCAAGAACGCGCTGGTCGTCACGCCGTCGGCCGACCTCGACCTGGCCGCCGCGGACCTCGTCGCCTCCGCGTTCGGCCACGCCGGGCAGAAGTGTTCCGCGGCGTCGCTCGGCATCCTCGTCGGGTCCGTGGCGCGCTCGCGCCGGTTCCGCGATCAAGTGTGCGATGCGGCCCGCTCGCTGGTGGTGGCCTGGCCCTCCGACCCGCTGGCCGCGATGGGCCCCCTCACCGAGCCGCCGGGCGAGAAGCTCCTCCGCGGGCTCACCGCGCTCGAGCCGGGGCAGCGCTGGCTGCTGAGGCCGGAACGCGTCGGCGAGCGGCTGTGGCGTCCCGGCGTCCGCGAGGGCGTGCTGCCGGGAAGCGAGTTCCACCAGGTGGAGTACTTCGGGCCGGTGCTGGGGATGATGTCGGCGGCGACGCTGGACGAGGCCCTCGCGTGGCAGAACGGCACCGCGTTCGGCCTGACCGCGGGCCTGCACTCGCTGGACCCGGCAGAGGTCCAGGCGTGGCTCGACCGCGTCGAGGCTGGCAACCTCTACGTGAACCGCTCGATCACCGGCGCCATCGTGCGCCGGCAGCCGTTCGGCGGGTGGAAGCGCTCCGCCGTCGGCCCGGGCGCGAAGGCGGGCGGGCCCGACTACCTG
>DAONOU010000082.1:4217-9939 GCA_035409265.1 Arachnia sp.
GCCGCCGCGTCCGCCGCCGGCTCCCCCGCCACGTTCTCGTTCCGCGAGGAGCCCGCGCCCGAGGTGCGCATCGCGCTCGCGGGCCACCGCGTCGTCGTCACGGCCGACAAGGACTTCGACGAGGCGGCCACCGGCCGCGTGCGCCACCTCGGCACGCGCGACCTCCTGGCCGACGCGGGCGGATCGATCGACCTCGCGGTCTACGCGGGGCCGTCGGTTCCGGCGGGCCGGGTCGCGCTGCTCCCATACCTGCGCGAGCAGTCCGTGAGCATCACGAACCACCGATTCGGGCACCCCAGCCGGCTGACCGGCGGCCTGGTCCTGTAGAGGCTCGTCGCGACGCTAGGCCGACTCCCCGCCTCCGCCGTCGGCGTCGCGGACGAGCAGCGCGAGGCGCACCCGGTTCATGTCGTCGAGCTTCGTGAACACCCTTGTCAGATGGGTCTTCACAGTCGCCTCTGAGCAGTAGAGCTCCGCCCCGATCTCCGCGTTGGAGAGACCCTTCGCGACGCACTCGGCCACCTCGCGCTCGCGCGCGCTGAGCCTGCCGAGAAGCCCGCGCGCGGCGTTGCGGCGCCGGTCGGCGCCCGCGTCGGCGAACCGCTCGAAGAGCGCCCGAGTGTGGGCCGGGCTCAGCATCGCGTCGCCCGAGGCGACGACCCGCACGGCGTCGATCAGCTCCGCCGGGGGCGTGTCCTTGAGCAGGAACCCGCTCGCCCCGGCCTCGATCGCGGCGAAGACGTGGGCGTCGAGCTGGAAGGTGGTGAGCACGAGCACCCGCGGCGAGCCGCCCGCCGCGGTGAGGCGCGCCGTCGCCTCGATGCCGTCGACCCGCGGCATCCGGATGTCCATCACGACGACGTCCGGCCGAGCGGCGCCGACCAGGTCCGGGACGCCCGCCCCGTCGTCGGCGTCACCGACGACGTCGAGGTCCGGGGCGGTGGAGAGGATGGCGCGCAGCCCCGCTCGGACGAAGGGGTCGTCGTCGACGATGGCCACGCGGATCATGCGGTCGCCTCCCAGGGCAGCCGCGCGCACAGCTCGAAGCGGCCCCGCGACGCCCGGGCGTCGAGCTCGCCGCCCAGCACCGCGAGCCTGCCGCGGAGGGTGCGGAGCCCGGTCCCCGCGCCGGCCTCGCCGCCGGGCACGAGCGCGTTCCCGACCCGCACCTCGAGGCTCGCCCCCGGCGCGCCGGACAGCGCGACGTCGACCGCCGCGCCCGGCGCGTGCCGGTGGGCGTTGGTCAGCGCCTCATGGATCACCTGATAGACCACACGCCCGGTCGACGGCGGAAGCGCGGCCCGGTCCCGCTCGGTGAGCCCGTCGCACACGCTCACGACCGCGCCCGCGTCCCTGCTCTCCCCGATCAGCCGCGGCAGCCCCTGCAGGCTGGGCGTCGGATCCCGGCGCTCGTCCTCCCCGAGGGCATGCACGACGGCGCGCAGCTCGGAGAGCCCGGAGCGCGCCGTCGACCGGATCTGCTCCGCGGCCTTGACCACGTCCGGATCCCTCGAGCCGACCTCCAGGGCGCCTGCCTGCATCGCGACGAGCGCCAGAACGTGACCGAGCGAGTCGTGCATCTCCTGGGCGATCCGCTCCCGCTCCCCGTGCACGGCCCGGCTCGCGGCCAGCTCGCGCTCGAACCCGGCGCGGGCGTCCCGCTCGGCGACCGACGCCGCCAGGCTACGGTGCGCGCTGATGTAGCGGCCGACCGCGATCGGGAAGAGGAGGATGGGGAAGAGGATCAGAGCGCTCACCACCGACTCCGCCGCGGGGACGCCGGTCCTCTGGTCGCGGGCGACGAGCCATGCGATCGTCACCCCGGCGCAGAGCGAGGTCATCACCCACACCCCCGTGCCCTTGCGGCGCATGGAGAGGCTGGTGATCCCGATGAGATACAGCGAGAAGCCGTAGAAGGGCACGGCGAGCACGCTCGCGACCGGCAACAGGTAGGGGAGGCGGACGCGCCACACCACGCCCGCGATCACCAGCGGCACGACCACCGCCGCCAGCGCCCAGAGCCACGGATCCAGCACGAGCGGCTGGGTGTTGAAGTACATCAGGACGATGACCGCGAAGTACATGAGGTTCGCGCCCCAGCGCATCCTCCACCCCCGGCCGGGGGCGCCGGCACCCGGCCGGGCGTTCGCCTCCTCGCCGTTCATGGCACGACACTAATCCCCTTTCGGCCCCGCGCGGTGTCCATCTTTCGTCGTAATCGACGCGACCCGGTCGGGCGACGCGGGGACCTCCCCGCGCGAGGAGGATCGAGGCATGACGAACGCAACGACCGCAGGCGCCCTCATCGTCGCCGAGAACGTGACCGCATCCTTCGCCGTCGGCGCCACGCGGGTGGAGATCCTCCACGGCGTCTCCCTGACCGTCAGCGAGGGCGAGGTGTGCGCCGTGATGGGCGCCTCCGGCTCCGGAAAGTCGACGTTGCTGTACTGCCTCGCGGGGCTGGAACGGCCCAGCGGCGGCGAGGTCTCGCTGCTCGGGGAGCCCATCGGACGGCTGTCCCCGCGCCGCCTCGCGGAGCTGCGACGGAGCGAACTCGGGTTCGTCTTCCAGTCCTACAACCTGATGCCGACGCTCCCCGCCGCCCACAACGTGGCGCTGCCTTCGCTGCTCCGCGGCGAGCGCGTCGACCGGGCGCGCGTCGAGGAGGCGCTGGCCGCCGTCGGGCTCGCGGGCCGCGGCGCCGCGTCGCCGTCGTCGATGTCGGGCGGCGAGCAGCAGCGCGTCGCCATCGCCCGGGTGCTCGCCCAGCGGCCACGGATCGTCTTCGCCGACGAACCCACCGGGGCGCTGGACACCGCGAGCGGGAGGCTGGTGCTCGCCGAGCTGTGCCGGATCGGGAGGACGCCCGGGCAGTGCGTGCTGATCGTCACCCACGACCCCGCCGTCGCGGCCGCCTGCGACCGCGTCGTGTTCATGCGCGACGGCCTGCTCGTACATCAGTTGACCGCGCCGTCGACCGAGGCGGTGGCCGCGCAGCTCGCGCTGCTGGAGGACGAGGCCACGGCGCGCGAGACCGGGGTGGCCTGATGCGCTCGATCATCGCCGCGGAGCTGCGCAGCGCCTCGGGCTCCTGGAGCGCGGTGCTCGTCGCCTTCGTCGCGACGAGCTTCTCGATCGTGCTCGCGCTGCTGACGATGGGCAGCATCGCCGACACCGTCGCCACGGGGACCCTGCCCCCTGAGGAGGTGCCCGCGCTGCAGTTCGTTCCCGGGTGGAACCTGGGGCTCGCCGTCATCGGGACGCTCAGCGTGATCGGCGCCGTGACCGCGCTCGTGGTCCAGGCCCGCCGCGGCGCCCTCGCCCGTCTCGCGCTCGCCGGCGCGACGCCCGGGCAGGTGTCGCGCATCCTGATGGCCCAGCTCGCGATCGTCGCGGCCGCGGGCGCGCTGGTGGGGACCCTCCTCGCGATCGCGGCCCTCCCCACCGCGCTCGCCATGCTGCTGAGCGACCGCAGCGTCGACGCCGCCCAAGCCGTCGTGCGGGTCGATCCGCTCGCGGCCCTCGGCGGGGCGGTCGGGTTCGTGCTGTTCGCGTTGCTTGCCGGGCTGAAGCAGTCGCGGGTGGCCGCGAGGATCCCGCCGGTCGAGGCGCTGCGGACCATCCCGGGCGCCACGCCGCGGCGGCGCATGATCGGGCGCTGGATCGGGGCGATCCTGCTGGCTCTGCTCGTCGTCGGCATGGGCGTGCTGGCGATCACGTTCGCCGGGGAGCTCGAGGGCGACGGCGCCGACGTGGTCCTTCAGATCTCGCTGCTGTGCATCCTGCTCACGGGATCGACGTTCTCGGTGGCCGCTCCGCTGGCGATCGGCGCGCTCACCCGGGCGTGGACGGCGCTGGTCCCCTCCAGGTCCGCGTCGTGGACGATCGCGCGCGCCATCGTCATCACCAAGGGCGAGCGGCTGGCCCGCACCGTGACGCCGATCATGCTGACGGTCGGGCTGCTCGTCGGCCTCGGATTCATCGGGGCCTCCGCCGTCGAGCTGATGCACTCGATGGGCTACCAGGACGTCCAGGGCGTGACCACCGTCTCCCTCCTCGTGCTCATCGCGCTGGCCCTCGTCATCTCCGTCTCCGGCGGCGTGAGCGTGCTGTTGATGATGTCCCGGCAGCGCGAGGCCGAGCTGGCGCTGAGCGGGGTCATCGGTGCGACGCCGCGGCAGCAGGTCCTCATCCCCGTGCTGGAGGGCGTCATCATCACGGTCACCGCGACCATCCTGGGGCTGGCGATGACCGCGAGCGGGCTGGTGGTGTTCGTCGTCGGCCTGAACGAGATCGGCTTCCGCGCGTCGGTCATCATGCCGTGGGGCCTGCTGGTGTCGGTCGTGCTGATCTGCGGGACCGTCGTGGTCGCCTCGACGACGCTGCCCGTGCTGCCCTCGCTCCGCAGGCCCGCGCGCCAGGTGATCGCCCAACTGTCGGCGGAGTAGCGCGTATCCCTGGCTTCGGCGCTGGTTCAGGGATAGCGTTGAGCATGCGCATCAACGACATCATCAGCAGCAAGGGCACCGCGGTGATCACCGCGCGCGCCGACCAGTCCGTGAGAGAGCTCGTGCGGCTCCTGACCGAGAACCGCATCGGGGCGGTCGTCATCACCGACGGCGACGCCATCATCGGGATCGCGGGTGAGCGCGACGTCGTGGGCGCCGTCTACCGCCAGGGCACGGCGGCGCTCGACGCGCCGATCTCCTCGCTCATGACCGAGACCGTGCACGTCTGCGGCATGTCCGACGAGCTCGCCGAGGTCGCCGCCGCCATGACCGAGATGCGGGTCCGGCACTTCCCCGTCGTCGTCGATGGCCGGCTCGCGGCGATCGTGTCCATCGGCGACATCGTCAAGAGCCGGATCGACCAGCTGCAGCACGAGCAGGAACAGCTCGTCAGCTACCTGCACGGCTAACCGACTGCAAGGATTCGCCAAGATCGCGGCCCGATTGGCACGGCTGTGCCCGTTGGGGGCCGATGCGGGGAAATACCTGCAAACGACTCAGGGCACCCCGCGAACGGGGTGCCCTGAGAGGTGAGAAAAGGGTCAGCGGCGCAGGCCGAGGCGAGCGATCAGAGCGCGGTAGTGCTCGATGTCGTTCTTGGCGACGTAGTTCAGCAGACGGCGGCGCTTGCCGACCATCAGCATCAGGCCGCGGTGGCTGTGGTGATCGTGCTTGTGCTGCTTCAGGTGCTCGGTCAGGTGAGCGATGCGCTTGGTCAGCAGCGCGATCTGCACGTCGGGCGAGCCGGTGTCGCCCTCAGCGGTCGCGTACTCTTCGATGGTCTTCTTCTTCAACTCAGCGTCCATATTCTGGAGCTCCTCTCGGTTCGCTGCACGGCGTCCCAGGCGCTGGTGCGGTCGGGACTCTTACGGGGCCGTGGCCGATTGACGGCAACCGGAGAAGGCTATCACCGGGCTCTGCGCGGGCCTAATCGCGCCGATCGCGAACACCGACGAGACGTCGGACCCGACGGGCCGTCCCGGCACCCGTGACAAGGTAGGGTGGAGGCTCCACCCGAGATAGCACCTCAAGGAGAATCCATGGCTGTCACCGTCCGGCGCGCTACGGCCGAAGACCTTGATCGCCTACGCCCGGCGCAGTACCGTCCCGAACTCAACCTCGTCGACGAGCACTTCGCCCAGCAGGAAACCGGGCGCCTGATCTTCGCGGTGGCCGCCGACGCGGTAGAGATCGGGACGGTACTGCGCCGGGCG
>DAONOU010000083.1:0-9853 GCA_035409265.1 Arachnia sp.
CGGCGCCGCCCACGATGAAGTAGCCGGAGACGAGGTAGATCACCGCGGGGACGCTCGCCATGATGACCTGCACGACGGCGAAGAAGCCCTGGCCGCTCATCGCGCGCCTCACCTGGAGCGTGATCTGGTTGGCGTTCTCGCGCTGGTACCTCGCGGACTCGGTGCGCTGCCTGTTGAATGCCTTCGACAGCAGGATCCCGGAGACGCTGAGGGTCTCCTGCGTGATCGTGGTCAGCTCGGACAGCGACTCCTGCGTCTGCGCGGCGATCTTCGCCCGCACCTGCCCCACCTTGCGCTGGATGAACACGAGGATCGGCATCAGCACGACGGCGATCAGCGTCAGCCGCCAGTCGATCAGGATCATCGCCACCAGCGCCGAGGCCACGGTGACGGCGTTGCCCAGGATGCTGGAGATGGTGTTGGTGAGCACCCCGGCGACGGCGCCGACGTCGTTCTGCAGCCGCGACTGGATCACGCCGGTCTTGGTCCGCGTGAAGAACGCGAGTTCCATCGCCTGGAGGTGCTCGAACAGCCTCACGCGCAGGTCCCCGGTGACGCGGTTGCCGACGGTGGAGGTCAGCCAGGTCTGCGTGATGCCCAACCCCGACGACAGCAGGTACAGCGCGATCATGGCGGCGACGAGCCGAACCAGCAGCCCGAGGTCCGGACCGCCGTCGACGGGGAACAGCGCGTCGTCGAACACGCGCTGCACGATCAGCGGTGGCACGACGGCGATCGCGGCGCTCACGACAACGATCAGCCCCGTGACGGCGATCCTGCCCCGGTAGGGCCGGAACAGCTCCACGACGCGCTGCCCGAGATCGGGCACCCGCGGAGCCTCCGCGTTGAGTCTGCGCTGAGCGGCCTCGTCGCCGCCCCGGAACCCACCATGACGCCCGCTCATCCCACCTACCGACATGGGGGTGACGGTACCGTGAATCCATGAACGATCACGAAGAGCACTCCCAGGGCGGCGTCTACTCGGTCAAGGGCAAGGAGTTCGACCGGGACTCCCGCTACATCGAGACGCGGATCGTGGCCCAACCGCGGCCTGAAACCGACGACTACCCCGTCGCGCCCGGCCGGTACCGGCTGGTCGCGGCCTACGCCTGCCCGTGGGCGAACCGGGCGATCATCGTCCGGGAGCTGCTCGGGCTGCAGGACGCGATCTCGCTCGGAACCCCCGGGCCGACGCACGACGCCGACTCGTGGACCTTCGACCTCGACCCGGGCGGCGTCGACCCCGTCCTCGGCATCCACAAGCTCAAGGACGCCTACGAGAAGCGCTTCCCCGGCTACCCGCGCGGGATCACCGTCCCCGCCATCGTCGACGAGACCACGGGCGAGGTCGTCACCAACGACTTCCCCCAGATCACCGAGGACCTCTTCTTCGAGTGGAAGGCCTTCCACAAGGAGGACGCGCCCGACCTGTGGCCTGCGGACCTCCGCGAGGAGATGGCGCAGGTGATGCGCCGGGTCTACACCGAGGTCAACAACGGCGTGTACCGCTGCGGCTTCGCCGGCTCGCAGGAGGCCTACGACGCCGCCTACGACCGCCTGTTCGCCGCCCTCGACTGGCTCGAGGAGCGCCTCGCCGACCGCCGCTACCTGATGGGCGACGCCATCACCGAGGTCGACATCAGGCTGTTCACCACGCTCGTGCGCTTCGACCCCGTCTACCACGGGCACTTCAAGTGCAACCGGAACAAGCTCACGGAGATGCCCAACCTGTGGGGCTATGCACGCGACCTGTTCCAGACGCCCGGCTTCGGCAGCAACGTGGACTTCGGGCAGATCAAGGACCACTACTACAAGGTGCACACGGACCTGAATCCGCTCGGCATCGTGCCGAAGGGGCCAGACCTCGCCGGTTGGTACACCGCGCCGGGCCGCGGCTGACGTGGAGGCAGCAGCGCCCCCTCCCCTCGACCTGACGCCGGTCCGGTTCGAGACGCCCGTCGGAGACCTCACGAGCGCCGTCGTCGTCGAGACGGAGGACGCCGAGGTGACGATCATCGAGCCGACGCTCCGCCGGGGCGACCGCGTGACGCTGCGCCTCAGCACCCAGTCGACCGCCGATCCCCGATTTGTCAGCGACATCGCCACCGGCATGGAGCTGGGTGAGCTGACGCTGACCATCCTTCCCAGCCGCCCCGTCCGGGCGTTCGCGCTGCCACCGGGCGCGATGCAGACGAGCCGCCTGCTCCGCCAGATGGGGATGGTGTCGGTCGCGGCGCTCGGTGCGCTCGGGCTGATCACCTTCGTCCTGATCAGCTCCCTGCCCGCGCCTGCGAAGGCGTTCCTCGTCGTCGCGCTTCTCGCATTGGCCGGCCTTGTGCCGGTCATCTCCGCCCGGCTCCGGCCACCGACGCGCCACTCGTACCTGACCGGAGGCCACGCGTACCCGCTGGACCGGGTGCTCGACGGCACGCCCGCGGCCCAGGCTGCCGCCGCGCTGGTCGCGCGCGTGAAGGAGGAGTACGGCGCGCTGCTCTCCGACATCTGCTACCGGATCGAGAACCCCGCGCTCTTCGATCCCGCCGACACGGCGGCCAAGCGGCTCGCGACGGCGCTGATCCGCTGGGACGACGGTCAGGGCCCAAGGGCGCCCAGCCGAAGGCGCAGACCGCGCTCAAGGCGGCCCGACTCGCGAGGTCGACGAAGGCGCCGGCAGAGCGCGCCGCAACACTGAGGCAGGTATCGGCCATCCTCGAGGGGCTTTCCCTCTACTACCTGCCGAACCCGGCGGAGGCGACACTGATGATCGACGGTCGACCGGTGCTGGCGCTCCCGGGACGCGTCGCGCGGGACGAGGCTCCGGACGGTGAGCGGTGACGAGGTTCCGGTTCTGGGAGCCCATCCCACAGTCGGTGGCGATGCGCACGCTCGACGGCCAGACGATCCTTGCGCTGCCGCCGAACTCCACCGACGCCCTGGTGGTCACCGTCCAGGTCTATGAGGGCAACATCTACCTTCGGCACGCCCGGCTCCCGAATCTCGACAAGCCGGCCAGGCTCACCGGCGCAGACTCGACACTCGGCGTCAACCTGATCAAACTATTCAAGATGCCAACTCAGGTGGAGTGCATCGCCATACCGTCCATCGAATGGCCCGGACGCGGCGGAGGGCTTCGGTTCCGTGGGCCGGTTGCGGCGGTGGGGGCGCTGGCGTCGGGTACCGGCCTCCTGGCGTTGGGCGGAGTCGCGGGGGCTGCCCTCGCCCTTCCCGTCGCGGCCGCCGTCGGCGGAGGGCTCTGGGCCCTCTTGCGCCGACGCCGCGGCGCACGGATCCTCACCGCGGGCGACCTCCACCTCGACGGCTCGAACCTCGTCGACTACGCCATCGCCCGCCGCCTCGGCGAACGTCCTGACGTCCTCTCCGACGACGGGCGCACGGCCCGGGCGAGCCGAAGGATCGACGATATCCGCGCCGACTACGGCAGACGCGCCGCCGACATCGCTTACCGGATCGAGAACTCCGCCCTGTTCGATGCCGCCGTGCCGACCACCGCCGCGTTCGAGGCCGCCCTGGTCCGCTGCGACGCAGAGGCCCCCGCCCTCTCCCCCTCCGAGTTGGAGGGGTTGGCAACCGACCTGGAGATCTCCTACTCCGTGGCCGTGGACCACGCCGAGACCGTCGGCTTCCAGCACCTGCCGTCAACCGCGCGCGACGACGCCCGCCGCGCCCACAAGGCGGCGCAGCTCGCCGACGGCGCGGCCACCGATGGCGAGCGCGAGGCGGCCGTCGCCCAGGTGATCCGCATCCTCTCGTCGCTCGCGCTCTACTACCTCCCTGCGCCCGAGGCCGCGCGGCGGGAGCTCACCGACGGTCGCCTCGGCTGATCGGCCACGCGGGAGACGGCACGTCGTTAGGCTGTGCCCATGCCCACGCGCGACTACGAAGTCCTCCCCGGCAGCCACGGCGCCCGCATCGCCATCCGCGCGCGCGGGAGCGACATCCTCCGTCACCCCCGCCTCAACCGCGGCACGGCCTTCACCCACGAGGAACGCGCGAGGCTCGGGCTCGTCGGCCTGCTGCCGTCGCGCGTCACGCCGCTCGAGGCGCAGCTGACCCGCGCGTACGGCCGATTCCGCAACGCCACCACCCCGCTGGCCAAGTTCTCGTACCTGCAGGGCCTGCGCGAGCGCAACACCGTCCTGTTCTACCGGCTGCTGAGCGACCACCTCGACGAGATCATGCCGATCGTCTACACGCCCACCATCGGCGAGGCGATCAAGGAGTTCAGCCTCTGGTACCAGCAGATGAAGGGCATCTTCCTCTCGATCGACCGGCCGGACCTGATCGAGGACTCGCTGCGCGATTACGGCCCCGACCCCGAGAACATCGACGTGCTGATCGTGACCGACTCCGAGGGCATCCTCGGCATCGGCGACCAGGGCGTCGGCGGCATCCAGATCTGCATGGGCAAGAAGTCGCTCTACACCGCCGCGGCGGGCGTGGACCCCGACCGCATGGTCTCCATCGTGCTCGACGTCGGCACCGACAACCTGAGGCTGCTGAACGACGAGCTGTACCTCGGCGAGCGGCACGCGCGCGTCCGCGGCGAGCGCTACGACGAGTTCGTCGACGCCTTCGTCAGGGCCGCGACCACCGTGTTCCCCAACGCGATGGTGCACTGGGAGGACTTCGGGGCCGACAACGCGCACCGGCTCCTCGGCGTCTACCGGGACCGGATCTGCACCTTCAACGACGACATCCAGGGCACCGCCGCGGTGGTCACCAGCGCGGTGCTCGCGGGCGTCAAGGCCAAGCACGAGCGCCTGGCGGACCAGCGCTTCGTCGTGCATGGCGGCGGGACCGCGGGCGTCGGCATCGCAGACCTGCTGGTCGACCTGCTGGTCAAGGAGGGGCTCACCCCCGAGCAGGCGCGCACGCGGTTCTGGGTGACAAGCAGCCGCGGCCTCGTCACCGACGACGCGACGCTCCGGTTCCGCGACTTCCAGCGCCCCTACGCGCGCAGCATCGGCGAGCTCGTCGAGTGGGACGTCGACCAGATCGGCCGCTACATGCTGCCGGACATCGTCCGCAACGTGCACCCCACCGTCCTGATCGGCACGTCCGGCCAGCCCGGGTCGTTCAGCGAGGCCATCGTCACCGACATGGCCGCGCACGTCGAGCGCCCGCTGATCCTGCCGCTCTCCAACCCGACGTCGCTCGCCGAGGCCACCCCGACCGAGCTGCTGAACTGGACCGGCGGGCGCGCGATGATCGCCACCGGCTCGCCGTTCCCCGCCGTCACGCACGACGGCGTGACGCACCAGATCGCGCAGGCCAACAACGCGCTGGTGTTCCCCGGGATCGGCTTGGGCGTCGCCGTGTGCCGCGCCAGCCGGGTGACCGACGCCATGATCGCGGCCTCCGCGGAGGCCGTCGCGTCGCTGTCCCAGGTCTCACAGCCTGGCGACTCTCTCCTGCCGAGCATCAAGGACCTCCGGCGCGTCTCCTCGACCGTCGCCCTCGCCGTCGCAACCGCGGCAGAGGCCGACGGCGTCGCCCAGCGCCCGCTCACCCACCCCGTCGAGCAGGTCTACGAGGCGATGTGGCAGCCGGAGTACCCCGAGCTGATCATCGGCTGAGAGCCAGGCATCCCGCGCTGCACGGATTCGCCAGGATCGGGGCCCAACTGGCACGGCTCTGCCCGTTAGGCCCCGATCTTGGCGGATTCTGTCACCGGCTCATCCGACGAAGCCGCGCAGGGCGCGGAGGCGGACCAGGGACTCGTCGCGGCCGAGGATCTCCATGGACTCGAACAGCGGCGGGGACACCGTGCGGCCGCTGATCGCCACCCGGATCGGCGCGAACGCGAACTTCGGCTTGATGCCCAGGTCGTCGACGATGCGCTCGCGGAGGCCCGCCTGGATCGACGCGGCGTCGAACGGGACCGTCTCGGCGACCTCGATGGCCGCGTCCAGGACCTCGGCGGCGTTGTCGGCGAGCTTCTCGACGGCGGCCGGATCCAGCGTCGCGTCGCCCAGCAGGTAGTCGAGCTGCGGCAGCGCGTCCTTCAGCAGCACGAGGCGCTCCTGGATGATCGGCACCGCCTGCCGGAGGACGTCGAGCTGGCGCTCCGTCGGCTCCGCCCACTGGCCCGTCTCGGCGGCGAACGCCGCGATGCGATCGGCCAGCGCGTCGGCCGAGAGGGACCGGATGTAGTGGCCGTTCAGCCAGTCCAGCTTCTTGAGGTCGAAGATCGGGCCCACGGTGTTGACCTTCGACCAGCTGAAGCGCTCGACGAAGTCGTCGAACGTCGAGACCTCGTGCTCCTCGTCGCCCGCGTAGCCCAGCAGCTGGAGGAAGTTCACCACGGCCTCCGGGAGGTAGCCCTCCTCCTTGAACCACATCAGCCGCGCGGCCGGGTTCTTGCGCTTGGAGATCTTCGACTTGTCCGTGTTGCGCAGCAGCGGCATGTGCGCGAACTGCGGCGCCTCCCAGCCGAGCCACCGGTACAGCAGGACGTGCTTCGGCGTCGACGAGATCCACTCCTCGCCGCGGACGACGGTGTTGATGCCCATCAGGTGGTCGTCGACGACGACGGCCAGGTGATAGGTCGGGAAGCCGTCGGCCTTCAGGATCACCTGGTCGTCGGGGCGCGGCGCCTTGACGGTGCCGCGGACGATGTCCTCGAACTCCAGCGGGGCGTCGTCGGGGACCAGCATCCGCACGACCGGGCGATCCGTGAAGCCGGGAAGCGCGGCGCGCTCCTCGCGGGTCTTGCCGACGCACAGCCGGTCGTAGCCGGTGACCGACAGCTTCTGCGCCTCCTGCTCCTTCCGCAGCTCCGAGAGCCGCTCCGAGGAGCACCAGCAGTAGTAGGCGTGGCCGTCGGCGATCAGCTGCTCGACGAACGGGCGGTAGGTGTCGAGCCGCTCCGACTGCCGGTACGGCGCGTACGGGCCGCCCTTGTGCGGCCCCTCGTCAGGGGTCAGGCCCAGCCAGTCGAGCGAGTCGTAGATCTGCTGCTCCGAGCCCTCGACGAGCCGCGCCTGGTCCGTGTCCTCGATCCGCAGCACGAACCGCCCGCCGGTCTTGCGGGCCCACGCCAGGTCGAACAGCGCCATGAACGCGGTGCCGACGTGGGGGTCTCCGGTGGGCGAAGGGGCAACACGGGTGCGCGCGGGCGTGAGTGACGTCATAGTGGGATTACCTTATCCCCCAGCCGACCCTGGTTCGTCCCCGAGCGGCGCCGCATCGGGGCCGCGCACCAGGCACACTGGGCGAATGAACGAGCCCGACGACGCCCTTGCATCCGCCCGCAGGCAGGCGGAGCTGGAGATCGCCAAGGACCGGCCCGCGAAGGCGACCCGGGCGCTCACCTATGTCCTCGAGGAGCTGGTGCCCATCCCCGGCACGACGTTCCGGCTCGGCGTCGACCCGTTCCTCAGCCTCATCCCCGGCGCGGGGCAGGTCAGCGGCGCGGTGTTCGGGTCCGTCCTCCTCTTCGACGCCGCCCGCCTCCGCATGCCGATCCCCGTGCTGGCTCGGATGCTCGGCAACTGGGCGATCGACTGGCTCGTCGGGCTCATCCCGGTCGTCGGGCCGTTCCTCGACGCCGCCTGGCGGTCGAACCTCAAGAACCTGCGGCTGCTCAACCGCACCATCGACGACCGCGCCCAGGTCCGCGATGCGTCCGTCAGGTACTGGATCGCCGTCGTGGCCATCCTGGCCTCCATGGTCGGCCTGATCCTGCTGGTGCCCGCCCTGCTCATCATGTGGGCGCTGCGGGCACTACCATGACGGCCATGACTGCCTCCGACATGCCAAGCAACTTCATCTACGACGCCATCGCGGCGGACGTGGCGGCGGGCAACAGGGGCGGTCGGGTCCAGACCAGGTTCCCCCCCGAGCCGAACGGCTACCTGCACATCGGGCACGCGAAGGCCATCGTCGTCGACTTCGGCGCCGCGGCCGACTTCGACGGCACCTGCGTGCTGCGCCTCGACGACACCAACCCGGAGACCGAGGACGCGGACTTCGTGAACTCGATCATCCACGACATCGAGTGGCTGGGCTACGAGCCCGCCGAGGTGCGCTTCGCATCCGACTACTTCGGGAGGCTCTACGAGTGGGCCGAGACCTTGATCGAGCGCGGCCTCGCCTACGTCGACGACCAGGACGCCGAGGCGATCTCCGCGGGCCGCGGCGGCTACGGCCAGCCCGGCGTCGACTCCCCCTTCCGCACGCGCAGCACGGAGGAGAACCTCGACCTGTTCCGCCGGATGCGAGCCGGCGAGTTCGACGAGGGCTCGCGGGTGCTGCGCGCCAAGATCGACATGAATCACGAGAACATGTGGCTGCGCGACCCGATCATGTATCGCATCCGCCACGCGCACCACCACCGCACCGGCGACGAGTGGCCCATCTACCCCACCTACGACTGGGCGCACGGCCAGTCCGACGCCATCGAGGGCACCACGCACTCGATCTGCACGCTGGAGTTCGAGTCCCACCGCCCGCTGTACGACTGGTTCCTCGCCCAGCTCGGGGTCGACGACGCCCCGCGCCAGTACGAGTTCGCGCGCCTGGAGCTCACCCACACCGTCACCTCGAAGCGCCGCCTCGCGAAGCTGGTCAACGATCGTGTGGTCGACGGCTGGGACGACGCCCGCATGCCGACCATCCGCGGCCTGCGCCGTCGGGGCTACCCCGCGGCGGCCATCCGGGCGTTCTGCCGCGAGGTGGGCACCACGCGCACGAACTCGCGCCAGGCCATCGAGTCGCTGGAGTCGTTCGTGCGCCGGCACCTGAACGCCACCGCGCAGCGCCGCATGGCCGTGCTCCGGCCGCTGAAGCTGACCATCACCAACTGGCCGGTCGACGACGCGGGCGCGCCCCTCGTCGAGCGGTTCGAGCTGGCCAACAATCCGGAGAACGCGGACGACGGCACCCGCCTCGTCCCCTTCACCGGCGAGCTGTGGATCGAGCGCGACGACTTCCAGGAGGTCCCGCCGCCGAAGTACTTCCGCCTCTCCCCCGGCCGCGAGGTGCGCCTGCGCGGCGCGTTCTTCGTGACGGCGACCGAGGCGGTCAAGGACGAGGACGGCACCGTCGTCGAGGTGCGTGCCACCTACGACCCCGAGTCCCGGGGGGGCAACTCCCCCGACGGCCGCAAGGTGAAGTCGACCATGCACTGGGTATCCGCGCCGCACGCCGAGGAGGCGACGGTGGCCCTCTACGAGCGGCTGTTCACCGCCGAGGCCCCCGGCGAGGCGACGGGCGAGGCCCTCGACGACCTGAACCCCGCCTCCCGCGAGCTGGTGACCGGCTGCAAGGTCGAGGGCGCGCTCGCCGACGCCCGGCCCGGCGAGGTCGTCCAGTTCGAACGCCTCGGCTACTTCGCCGCGGACCTCGACGCCCCGATGCTGTTCCACCGCACCGTCGGCCTGCGCGACGAGTGGGCCGCCATCCAGAAGCGCGGGTGACCGGAAAAAACAAGGAGGGCCGGGTGGATATCCACCCGGCCCTCTTCGTAGCTTCAGCTAGTCAGATCACTTGATGATCTTGGTGACGTTGCCGGCGCCGACGGTGCGGCCGCCCTCACGGATGGCGAACTTGAGGTTCTCCTCCATGGCGATCGGCTTGTTGAGGTGCACGGTCATCTCGGTGTTGTCGCCGGGCATGACCATCTCGGTGCCAGCGGGGAGCTGGACGACGCCGGTCACGTCGGTCGTGCGGAAGTAGAACTGCGGGCTGTAGTTCGAGAAGAACGGCTTGTGACGGCCACCCTCCTCCTTGTTCAGCACGTAGACGTTGGCCTCGAAGTCGGTGTGCGGGGTGGTCGAACCCGGCTTGATCACGACCATGCCGCGCTCGACGTCGTCCTTCTTGGTGCCGC
>DAONOU010000084.1:0-9749 GCA_035409265.1 Arachnia sp.
AGTGATGCCCGCTTTCCGTGCACGACGACGCTAGACGTTGAAACGGAACTCGACCACGTCGCCTTCGCCCCACGAGGACATTACGTCACTGGCACGATCCGCGAAGCGGCGAATCGAAATCCAACCCAACGCCCTGGCCGCAACCTCTGCGAGGGAGGATGGCAGTGGCTGAGCCGTGATGACCCCGCTATCTATCAGGAGGGCTTCTCGTCGTTTGTACGCGGCCCGCCACACATCGTCAGAATCAACGCCCTCCCCGTTGGGAGCCTTGGCATCGTAACCGGGCATTAGGCGGGGCTCGAGGTTGACCGCAGATCCGTCCAGCAAGGCGTCGACAACGCCCTGCGAATCACCGAGATCCACAGACTCATCACCGTCCGGCCGCATCACAAGGATCGCCAAGTGCAATGAGTCGGAGTAGATCCACGCTGCTTCTTCCAGCAGTTCCGAAACAGTCGGCATGACGACTGCGGGGATTCCACTCGTGGAGTCGGCAAAAGTGGTTAGCAGATTCACTTCGGAGGACAACTGAGCTAGGTACGAACGAACGGTTGCAGTATCAACTTCGCCTGCCTGCTCCGAAATGAGTTCAGACACTCGCGGATTCAGCATAGTCTCGATGGCGTTGGCGGCCGTCAACACAGAACGACACTGTTCCCTAAACTCCGCCTTCCGTTCTGCGAAGTAAGCGCGATGCTCACGCAGCGCCTGTTCGGCCGCGAGCGCCTCAGTCTGCTTGTTTGTTTGCCTTGCAACCCAAATCGCAACGATGACGGCCACCGCTGAGAGCACAGCTGCAACGGCCCCCGCAACGGCCGATATCCAATTAGCATCCACTACTTCTTGCCACCAGAGGTTAGTCCGCTACGGAACTCCACGACGTCGCCGTCCTGCATGACGTAGTCCTTGCCCTCCAGGCGGACCTTGCCCGCCGACTTCGCGGCGGCCTCGGAGCCAGCCGCGATCAGGTCGTCGAAGCTGATCACCTGGGCCTTGATGAAGCCCTTCTGGAAGTCGGTGTGGATCACGCCGGCGGCCTCGGGGGCCGTCGCGCCCTTCCTGATCGTCCAGCCGCGGGCCTCCTTCGGGCCGGCGGTCAGGTAGCTCTGCAGGCCGAGGGTGTCGTAGCCGACCCGCGCGAGCACGTCCAGCCCAGGTTCCTCGACACCCATCTCGGCGAGGAACTCGCGCGCCTCGTCCTCCTCCATCTCGACAAGCTCGGACTCGAACTTCGCGTCGAGGAAGATCGCCTCGCTGGGCGCGACGATCGCGCGCATCCGCGCCTTGAGGCTCTCGTCGCCCAGCTCGTCCTGGTCGCAGTTGAAGACGTACAGGTACGGCTTGGCCGTGAGCAGATGAAGCTCGTAGAGCGCGTCGAGGTCGAGGCCTGCGGCGCGCACGCCTGTGCCGGACTCCAGCGCCTCCTTGGCCTCCTTGAACGCCGCGGCCTTCGGCTGCGACTCCTTCTTGATCCGCGCCTCCTTCTCGATGCGCGGCAGCGCCTTCTCGACGGTGGCGAGGTCGGCGAGGATCAGCTCGGTGGTGATGGTGTCAATGTCGGAGGCCGGGTCCACCTTACCGTCGACGTGAGTGACGTCCTCGTCGTCGAACACCCGCGTGACCTGGCAGATCGCGTCGGCCTCGCGGATGTTGGCGAGGAACGCGTTGCCCATGCCCTCACCCTGCGAGGCGCCCTTCACGATGCCCGCGATGTCGACGAAGCTGACCGTGGCGGGCACGATCCGCTCGGAGCCGAACACCTTCGCCAGCTCAGGAAGGCGCGCATCCGGGACGCCGACGACGCCGACGTTCGGCTCGATCGTCGCGAACGGATAGTTGGCCGCGAGGACGTCGTTGCGCGTCAGCGCGTTGAACAGGGTCGACTTGCCGGCGTTGGGGAGGCCGACGATTCCGATGGTGAGTGCCACGAGGGGTGAGCCTACCTTCCTGGGCTCCCACGCTCGAACTGACTCAGGTCCTCGAACCGGATGCCGGGCCTTTCGACGCGGGCGCGCGCTTCGCTTGCGGCCCGGCTCAAGGAACGATTGCGACGCGGGCGCGCGCTTCGCTTGCGGCCCGGCTCAAGGAACACCGCGTCCGCATTTTGAACAAATTTGCGTTTCAATAATCGGCCTGGTTAGGCTCGACTAAGTCGGGCGCCGATCGCGAGCGGCCGTTCGACTGACCTGCACGAAGTACACGCCCCGCTGTCGGCCCGGCGCGATCCGCGCCGTCGAGACACCGGGCACCCACAACAAAGTTAGAGATGTGCCACATATGAACATGAAGAAGTCCCTGGCCCCGGCAGCCCTCGCCCTCGGCGCCGCCCTCGCGCTCGCCGGCTGCGGCTCCCCGTCCACGCCCGCCCCGGGCAACACGCAGTCCCCGGCCCAGTCGTCCAGCGCTGCCGCCCCCGCGGCGTCGACCGTGACCGTCGAGGACAACAACGGTCCCCAGACCATCACGGTGCCGCCGACCTCCGTCGTCGCCACCGACAACCGCACGTTCCAGACCCTCGACGAGTGGGGCATCGAGCTGAAGGCCGCGGCCCGCGCACTCATGCCGGACACCGTCTCCTACGCGGCCAACGAGGCCATCATCGACCTGGGAACGCACAACGAGCCCGACCTCGAGGCCGTCGTCGCCGTCCAGCCCGACCTCATCGTCAACGGCCAGCGCTTCGCCCAGTTCCACGACCAGTTCACCCAGCTGGTCCCGAACGCCGTTGTGCTGGAGCTCGACCCGCGTGAGGGCGAGCCCCTCGACCAGGAGCTGAAGCGCCAGACCGCCGCACTCGGCGAGGTCTTCGGCAAGCAGGCCGAAGCGAAGCAGCTGAACGACGACCTCGACGCCGCCATCGCGCGCGCCAAGGCCGCCTACGACCCGGCCGCCACGGTGATGGCCGTCAACACCTCGGGCGGCAACATCGGCTACCTCGCCCCCGGCGTCGGCCGCACGCTGGGTCCGGTCTTCGAGATCCTCGGCCTCACCCCCGCCCTTGAGGTGGAGGGCACCGACGATCACCAGGGCGACGACATCTCCGTCGAGGCGATCGCCGACTCCAACCCCGACTGGATCCTCGTGATGGACCGCGACGCGGGCGTTGCCGCCGACGACCCGAACTTCCAGCCGGCCGCCGACCTGCTGGCGAACTCCCAGGCGCTGGCCAACGTGACCGCGGTGAAGGAGGACAACATCGTGATCATGCCCGCCGACACCTACGTGAACGAGGGCATCCAGACCTACACGACGTTCTTCAACCAGTTCGCCGACGCGCTCGAGGCCAAGAGCTGAAAGTGACGCTCACCGGGACCGCCCCCACGACCACCAGGCGCAAGAGCAGGCTCTTCGACCCCTGGCTGATCGTGGGGGTGGTCGTCGTTGCAGGCCTGCTCGTCGTGTCGCTGTTCACGGGCGTGTACGACACCCTCGGCGCCGAGGACGGCGCCGAGATGTTCCAGATCACCCGGGTCCCCCGCACGATCGCCCTCGTCCTCTCCGGCGCGGTCATGGCGATGTCGGGGCTTGTCATGCAGCTGCTCACGCAGAACCGTTTCGTCGAGCCCACCACCACCGGAACCACCGAGTGGGCGGGGCTGGGGCTGCTCGCCGTCATGATCTTCTTCCCCACCTCCGGCCTCATGACCAAGATGGTGGTGGCCGTCGCCTTCTCCTTCGTCGGCACGATGATCTTCTTCATGTTCATCCGGCGGGTCTCCCTCAAGGCCTCGCTGGTCGTGCCGATCATCGGCATCATGCTCGGCGCCGTCGTGGGCGCCATCTCCACCTTCCTCGCGCTCCAGTTCGACGCGCTGCAGAACCTCGGCGTGTGGTTCGCGGGCAGCTTCACCTCCGTGATCCGCGGGCAGTACGAGCCGCTGTGGGTCGTGTTGATCGTCGTGATCGCCGTGTTCATCGTCGCCGACCGCTTCACCGTCGCCGGGTTGGGCGAGGACATCGCCACCAACGTCGGGCTCAACTACCGGCGCGTCATGCTGCTCGGCACCGGACTCATCGCCATCGCGACCGGCGTGGTCACCGTCGTGGTGGGCAACCTGCCGTTCCTCGGCCTCATCGTGCCGAACATCGTCTCGATGGTGCGCGGCGACGACCTCCGGTCCAACCTTCCGTGGGTCGCGCTGCTCGGCATCGCCATCGTCACGGTCTGCGACATCATCGGCCGCGTGATCATCATGCCGTTCGAGGTCCCGGTGTCCCTGATCCTCGGCGTCGTCGGCGCGGCCGTGTTCATCGCCCTGCTGCTCCGGCAGCGCAGGAGGGCGTGAGGAACATGCTGGTCTCCAAGCCCGAGGCCCCCCGCAGCTCCCAACCCCTGGCAACCCCCAGGCTCCGCCGCCGCTACTGGACGCTGCTGACCACCCTGCTGGCGCTCTCGGCGCTCTTCGCCTTCGGGCTCCTCGCCTGGGACAACCCGATGCCCGTGGGCACCGAGGGGTTCTGGATCATCGCGAGGATGCGGGCCACCAGCCTCGTCGTCATCCTCATCGTGGCGTTCTGCCAGGCGATCGCGACGGTGAGCTTCCAGACGGCGACCAACAACCGGATCATCACGCCGTCGATCATGGGCTTCGAGTCGCTGTACCGGGCGGTGCAGACGTCGTCGGTGTACTTCCTCGGCGTCGCCGGGATCACCGCCATCCAGGGCGTCTCCCAGTTCCTGCTGCAGGTGGCGCTCATGGTGGGCTTCGCGCTGCTGCTGTACGGCTGGCTGCTGTCGGGTCGCTACGGCAACCTGCAGGTGATGCTGCTGGTGGGCATCATCCTCGGCGCCGGCCTGGGCTCGGTGTCGACGTTCATGCAGCGCCTGCTGACGCCGAGCGAGTTCGACGTGCTGGCCGCCCGGCTGTTCGGCAGCATCTCGCACGCCGACCCGGCCTACCTGCCCTACGCCATCCCGCTCGCGGCGATCGCCGGCGGCGCGCTGTGGGCCAACGCGAAGAACCTCAACCTGCTGAGCCTCGGCCGCGACGCCGCCACCAGCCTCGGCATCAACCACCGGCGCCAGACCATGGTCACGCTGTTCTTCGTGTCCATCCTGATGGCCGTCTCCACCGCGCTCGTGGGGCCGATGACCTTCCTCGGCTTCCTCGTCGCGACGCTGGCCTACCAGCTCGCCGACACCTACGACCACCGCTACATCTTCCCAATGTCGGTGGCCACCGCCTTCATCGTCCTGACGGGTTCGTACTTCGTGATGAAGCACGTCTTCTACGCCCAGGGCGTCGTCTCGATCATCATCGAGCTGGTCGGCGGCGGCGTCTTCCTCCTCGTCCTCCTCCGAAAGGGCCGCCTGTGATCACGCTCAAAGGGGTGCTGAAGACCTACAGCAGCGAGGTCGCGATCGGCCCGGTCGACCTGGAGATCCCGGAGGGCGGCATCACCGCGCTCGTCGGGGCGAACGGCGCGGGCAAGTCGACGCTGCTGACGATGATCGGCCGCCTCCTCGGCATGGACGCCGGCGCCATCGAGATCGCGGGCTACGACGTCGCGAGGACCAAGTCAAAGGATCTCGCCAAGATCGTCTCGATCCTGCGCCAGGAGAACCACTTCATCACGCGGCTGACCGTGCGCCAGCTCGTCGGCTTCGGGCGCTACCCGCATTCCCAGGGGCGGTTGACGCCGCACGACGAGGACAAGATCAGCCAGGCCATCGACTTCCTCGACCTCGGCGCCCTGGAGGGACGCTATCTCGACCAGCTCTCCGGCGGCCAGCGGCAGCGCGCCTACGTCGCGATGGTGCTGGCCCAGGACACCGAATACGTCCTGCTCGACGAGCCGCTGAACAACCTGGACGTGTCGCACTCGCACGCGATGCTGCAGACCCTGCGCCGCGCCGCCGACGAGCTGGGCAAGACGGTGGTGATCGTCGTGCACGACATCAACTACGCCTCGTGCTGGGCCGACCAGATCGTCGCGATGAAGGACGGCGGGATCGTGGCGATCGGGTCGCCGGCGGAGATCGTACGGCAGGAGCTGCTCGCGGAGGTGTTCGACCTGGACATCGAGGTGACCGAGTACCGCGGCCGCCGCATCGCGCACTTCTACCTGCCCGTGCCGGTGTGCGAGCACTGCCACAAGCAGCCGGGAAAGGGGTGCTGCCTCGACGGCTCCCCCGTCAGCCCCGGCCCCGTGCCGCTGACGCTCGGTCGGCCCGCGTAGCTCAGGCGAACAGGGCCTGGCCGACGAACTCGCCCTCCCGGACGCCCGGGGGGACGGCCCACAGGCCCGAGCCGATGTGCTGCAGGTACTCCTGCATCAGGTCGTTCCTGCTCATCCGCGACTGCATCGGGATGTAGTGCGTGCGCGGATCGGTCACGAAGGCGATGAAGAACAGGCCGGCCGACAGCCGCCCGAGCTGATCGTTGCCGTCGACGTAGTTGTAGCCGCGACGCAGCATGTGCACGCCGCCGTTGTGGTCCGGGTGGCCGAGCGCGACGTGCGACGCCGGGTCGACCAGCGGGTTGCCCTCGCGGCCGGTGAGCGCGAAGTCGGGTTGGTCGAACTCCTCGCCGCCCGACAGCGGCGCGCCCTCGCGCTTGGTGCGGCCGACGATCGTCTCCTGCTCGCGCATCGGGGCGCGGTCCCAGGTCTCGATCTGCATCTTGATCTTGCGCGCCACCAGGTACGAGCCGCCCGCCAGCCAGGCCGCGGCCGGATCGGCGTCGGCAGGCACCCAGACGTGCTCGTCGATCAGCTCGGTCTGCTCGCCGCGCAGGCCCATCGTGCCGTCCTTGAACCCGAACAGGTTGCGGGGCGTGTCCTGGGTCACGCTCGTCGACGACGTGCGTCCGAACCCCAGCTGCGACCAGCGCAGCACCGCGCGCCCGAAGGCGATCCGCGTGAGGTTGCGCACCGCGTGCACCGCGACCTGCGGGTCGTCGGCGCACGCCTGGATGCAGAGATCGCCGTCGGACAGGGCGGGATCGAGGTTGTCCGCCACGAAATGCGGCAACCGCTCGAGCGCCTCGGGGCGGCGCGACCCGATCCCGAACCGGTCCTTGCCCGCGCCGTCGACGAACAGCGTCGGGCCGAAGCCGAACGTGATCGTCAATCCCGACGGCGGGAGCCCGTAGGCCTCGCCGGTGTCCTGCGGCGGGGCGTCGTAGGGGCCGGACATGGGGTCGAGCTCCCCGGCCGAGCCGCCCTGGGTCATGCGGGCGGCGGCGTCGGTCCAGTCGCGCAGCAGCGAGACCAGGCCGGCGCGATCGACGCCGTACGCCACGTCGAACGCGGCGAAGTGCATCCGGTCCTGCGCGGGCGTGACGATGCCCGCCTGGTGCTCGCCGTAGTAGGGGTAGGCCCGGTCGACGCCGGTCGACGCGGCCTCCTCCGGCCGGGATGCCGCGTTGGCGAGCGCCAACGCGCCCGCCGCCGCGCCGCCGACCGCGGCGGCGCCGAAGAGGCCGCGCCGACTGAGATCGCTCATGCCAGGATCACACCCGCGATCTTCGACAGGGGCTCGCTCAGCGCGTTGACGGCGTCGGAGAGCTCCTTGACCTGGTCCTCGCTGAGCTCGTCGTAGGTGACGAAGCCGTCGCCCTTGCGCTGCGCGTCGAGCAGGGTCTGGAGGTCGGTGAACGCCGTCGCGATCTGATCGTCGAGGGCCTTGTCCTTGCGCTGCAGCAGCGGGCGCAAGCCCTCCCAGGCGACGCGGGCGCCGTCGACGTTGGCCTGGAAGTCCCACAGGTCGGTGCGCGACCAGTACTCCTCCTCGCCGGTGACCTTGCCGGTGGCGACCTCGTCGAGCAGGCCCTTGGCGCCGTTGGCGATGTCGGAGGCGCTGAACGTCATGTCGCGCGTGCGGTCGTAGAGGGTCTGGGTGTCGGCGACGAGCTTGTCGGCGATCTCCGTGCGCTCGGCATCGGTCATCGCGGTGTAGTCCTCGGCGCGCTCCGGCCAGAGGTCCTTCTCGAGCCGGTGCCAGCCGGTGAACTCGTCGCCCTCCTCGAGGTCGGCCTCGCGGGCGTCCATCTGCGGGTCGAGGTCGCCGAAGCTCTCCGCGACGGTCTCGACGCGCTCCCAGTGGACGCGGGCGTCGGCGTAGAGGGCGCGCGCCTCGTCGTCCTTGCGCTCGGTGACGAGCTGCGCGAACTGCTGGGTCTTGACCAGCAGCTGGTCGACCTGGTCGCGGACGTAGGAGGCGTACTGCGTGTCGGCCTCCTTCACGAGGTCGGCGTCCTCGCCGGTGGGGCCGACGGGCTCGCCGGAGTCGGTGACGGTGAAGCCTGCGCGGATGCCGTCGCCGACCATGCCCGGCTTGCACGCGGTGAAGTAGGTGCCGGTGGGCGCGGTCAGCACGAGGTCGCGGGTGAGGCCGGGGCCGATGTTCTCGACCTCGGCGACGATGCGGAGCCCGTCCTCGCCGAGGAGGTAGAACTCGTTGATCTTCGTGCCGTCGTTGGTGACCTTGAAGGTGATGGTGCCCGAGGGGGCCTCCGCGGCGGAGACGGTGCACTCGGTGTCGGACGCGGCGACGGTGAGGACGCGGGCGGCGGCCGCGTCGTCGCCGGGGGCCGGCGCGGGGGCGTTGTCGGTGCAGGCGGAGGTCGCGAGCAGGCCGACGGCGACCGTCGGGATGAGAAGACGGCGGATCACTGGGTAACTCCTTGGGGAACGGTTGCGGGCGCCGGGCGGTGCGCGGCGCGGTTTCGCTGGATGAAGAGGCCGCCGACGACGACCACGTAGGCGACCCAGACGGTCGCCTCGAGCACGGTGGTGACCGGCGAGAAGTTGAGGACGCCCTTGAGGACGGTGCCGAGCACGCTGTCGAGCGTGACGATGTGGCTGACGTCGAAGGCGATCGTGTGGAGCCCGGGCAGGACGCCCGCCTCCTGCAGGTCGTGGACGCCGTAGGCGAGCACGCCGGCCGCGACGACGATGAGGAACGCGCCGGTCCAGGTGAAGAACTTGGAGAGGTTGATCCGCAGCGCGCCGCGGTAGATGAGGTAGCCGAGCACGACGGCGACGAGGATGCCGAGCAGCGCGCCGAGCAGCGGCTGCCAGGTGGCGCCCGTGTCGCGGGCAGCGGCCTGGGTGGCGGCCCAGATGAACAGGGCGGTCTCGAGCCCCTCACGCCCGACGGCGAGTAGGGCCACGACCGTGAGCGACCACGGCTTGGTTGCGCCGTCGAGGGAGCTGCGCAGGGTGCTGCTCAGGCTTCGCGACGCCGTCGCCATCCACAGGACCATCCAGGTGACGAAGCCGACGGCGACGATCGACAGCGTGCCGCCGATGATCTCCTGGGCCTCGAACGTCAGCCCCTTCGGCCCGTAGGTGAGGATGGCGCCGAACAGCAACGAGATCCCGACCGCGATGGTGACCCCCGCCCAGATGTAGCGCAGGTCGTGGCGGCGATCGGCCTTGACGAGGTACGCCACCAGGATGCTGACGATCAGCGCGGCCTCGAGTCCCTCCCGGAGCCCGATCAGGAAATTAGCTAACATGCGCCTTGCCTTATCTATGACTAAGGCGAGCCTAAACCCGGCGGGTCTGCGCGCGCAAAACGTGGGTGAGGAGTTCGTCGCGCGCACCGGGTCGGCCGGCTGCCCCCGCCACCCGGCTAGGCCACCCAATAGGCGCGCAGGGCGCGGGAGAGGTATTCGGGATCGTCGACGCCGCAGAGCTCGCGCGCCGAGTGCATGCTCAGCAGGCCCGCGCCGACGTCGACCGTCGTGATGCCCAGGCGGGTCGCGGTGATAGGGCCGATCGTCGAGCCGCAGGGTACGGCG
>DAONOU010000085.1:0-2231 GCA_035409265.1 Arachnia sp.
TCCACCGCGAGCGGCTGCACGCCAAGGCCTTCCACGGCTGCGAGGATAGCCCCGCGGAACACAGCAGGATCGGCATCGCGCCAACGAATCGTCTCATCGCGGCCGGTCATGCCGCGGCCTCGAAAGCCGCTACCGCGGCAGTCCGGGTCCGGTGGTCGGGCGCGGGAACCAGCTCGGCAAGGTCGGCTCGGCCCGCCGCGGCGAGCACAACGGCGAGTCGCGCCCGGGTTCGCCCTGGCTCCGTCGCAGCCCCCCGCCCGGGTCTGTGTCCGCCCGGCGATCAGGACTGCCTTCCGCGCCCGCACAGCGTCGGCCCCCGCGCCTACCGCGCGCCACGCCCGCCTGATCGCAGCTGACGCCTGAACCGGAAATTGTCAGACCTGCGGGAGACAATGCGGAGATGATGAGAGTGACGAGCGGCCCGCAACCGCCGCGCCGGGGCAGCAAATTGCCCCGGCGCGGCGACCACATCAGCGGCCTCGTCCGGGGCTTACTCAAGTAATCCTACATCACCCCAACCCAGCGCACCCTTAAGCAGTCTCGTCGCCACCCCATGCGGCAGGGACAAGAGAAGGGCGGCCCCGCGAGGGGCCGCCCTTCCGTGTTCCGCCGCGGGCTGCTCGACGATCAGCTGTTGTAGGTGACCGGTCCGTCGACCCGGGGCACGTCGTGCCACTGACCGTCAGCGGCGGAACGCATTGCGGCCTCATCGACCTCGGCCGCGGACCAGCAGTCGGCCGCCGACGGCGCGATCTGCGTCCCCGTGAGGACCGACTCGATGAACTGGGCAGCCTCGATCGTCTTCATGTCGTCGTAGCCCATGGAGGTTCCGGCGCTCGGCTGGAACGTGCTGAAGTAGGGGAAGTTCGCGCCGGCCATCACCCGGGTGTAGCCGGGGAACTCGTTGCCGCGGCCGAGGCACAGCTGGAGGTCGTTCATGTATTCGAAGTTCCAGCGCAGCGAGCCCTCGCTGCCGTACACCTCGACGACGTACTCGGCCCGCGGCCCCACCGCGACGCGGCTGGCCTCGAAGCTCGCGACGACGCCGCCCTCCAGACGCGCGAGGATGCCGATGTAGTCCTCGTTCTCCACCGGTCCCTTCTCGTCGGACAGCTCGTAGCCCGAGTGACCGACGCCGACCTTCGCCGGAATCGGGCGCTCGGTGATGAACTGGCCCGTCGCGGCGGTGACCGACTCGACGCGTCCGACGAGGGCGCCGGTCAGCCCTGAAGACGAGCTCCTTCCCGAGCTTCCCGCCATCGCCATCGACGGCCCCAAAGGCGTAGGCAAGACCGAGACACTGCGACGCCGGGCCGCCACCACCGTCACTCTGGACACCATCGCTCAGGGCGAGCTATACCGTGCCTACCCCGAGCGCCGGGAACTCTACGCAGCATTGGCGGCGAGCTGCGCAACACGTTGATGCGACACACCCATCACCAGCGCCGCATCACGGGTCGACAAGCCCGCCGCGAGCAGCGCCCGGGCAGCCTCACGGGCCGACGCCGCAGCCTCCTGCTGCGCCGCGGCCGCCGCGGCACGCAGCTCCTCGGAACGCCGCGCGGCCTCGATGTAGGCCGTCGGCAGCACCGGCACCACCTCCACCTCGACCTCCTCTTCGGGCAGCCCGGCGAGATAGGCGAGCGCCTCGCGCATCTCGTCAGCGGCCTGGTCGAGACGCCGAACCTGCGACACCGCGCCAAGATCGGATTCGAGGACCCAGACGCCGTTGCCGCGCTCCGCGGTCACCTGGAACTTGCGGCTCATCGCCACCACCCTTTCCCACCGAACTCGTCGGCGAACTGGTCAAAGAACTTCCGCGCAGTCAGGTCGTCAACCTCGCTGTGGCGGCCGAGCGTCCGGGTGGTCGAACCGATCCTGACGGCACTGTGCCGCGTCAGTTCGAACACCTCGAAGTCGAGCCCGCGGGCCTTGGCCGCCTTGCGGAGCTTGTCGAGTACTGCGTTGCGCTTCACCAGCGTAAGTCTAGCCCGCCCTAGACGCAAGTGTCAATCCCGGGATAGACGAGGCGACAGCCCGGTGCCCGCCTGACGCCTCGCAGCCGGCCCGAAGCACCACCTGGCAGACCCCGGGCTGGCCGGCCACGCCCTCGACGTCGGGCCACCCTCAGTAGGCGATCTTCTCGCTTACCCCGGTATGCAGGCTGCGCGTGGCCGCCTCGGCGATGGCCTGGGCCTTCAGCCCGTCCTCGAGCGACGGCTGGATCGGCG
>DAONOU010000085.1:2331-7597 GCA_035409265.1 Arachnia sp.
GCCTCGGCGATGGCCTGGGCCTTCAGCCCGTCCTCGAGCGACGGCTGGATCGGCGCGCCGGTCTCCAGCAGGTTCACGAAGTGCCCCAGCGCCAGCGCGTAGGTCGGCTGCATGCGCTCGAACCAGCCCGCATACATGTGCGACTCGGTGACCGCGCCCGCCTGGTAGTGCGTCACCCGCCGGGCGCGATGGCGCATCGACTCGACGAGGCCGGTGGAGCCGAGGGCCTCGATGCGCTCGTCGTAGCCATATCCCGTGCGGCGGTTGTTGTCGATCTGGACGAGGGCGCCGTCGGGCATCTTCAGCACGCAGACGGATGTGTCGACGTCGTCGTAGTCCGCGAGGCGCGGGTCCGCGAGGGCAGAGCCCGCGGCGAAGACCTCGACGGGGTCGGCGCCGGCGATCCAGCGGGCGAGGTCGAAGAAGTGCACGGTCTGATCCCGCATCTGGCCGCCGGATACCTTGACGTACTCCAGCGGCGGCACCTCGGGGCCGCGGGAGGTGAGCTGCACCAGCTCGACCTTCCCGACGCCGCCCGCGTCGACGATCCGCTTCAGCTCCGCGTGGTCGGGGTCGAAGCGCCGGTTGAAGTTCACCATCACCTTGGCGCCCTTCGCGTACTCGACGACCTCGCGGGCCCGCTCGAGGGACAGATCGATGGGCTTCTCGCAGAGCGCGGCCACGCCGGCGTCGACGGCGGCCTTGAGGTTGGCGGCGTGGGTGTTGGTGGAGGAGGCGATGAACACGGCATCGACGCCGTCGATCGCCTCATCGACCGACGCGGCGGCCTTCGCGCCGTACTGGCCCGCGATCGCGGCGGCTCGGTCCGCGGCGGCGTCGTAGACGGACACGAACTCCACTTGGGGGTTCTCGGCGAGGTTACGGGCATGGACGGACCCGATGAACCCGGCACCGAGGAGGGCAAAACGCTGCATCGCTGGGTCTCCTTCCGGAGGTTTGTGTAACGGTGACCTCGAGTGAGGACGCACCAAAGGTTGGACTACACTGGACCGGTCCAGCATATAACAGGAGACACCATGAAGATTGCCGGAGCCCCGATCAGCTGGGGTGTGTGCGAAGTCCCCGACTGGGGTTACCAGATGACGCCCGAGCGCGTGCTGACCGAGATGCGCCAGATCGGCCTGACCGCCACCGAGTTCGGCCCGCAGGGCTGGCTGCCGGTCGACGCCGAGGAGCGCGCCGCCGTCGTCAACCAGTACGGGCTGAAGCCTGTCGGCGCGTTCTTCCTCGCCGTCATGCACGATCCGGAGTTCGACCCGATCCCGCAGGTCGAGCAGGAGCTCACGGCGTTCGAGGTGGCCGGGGGCGAGTTCCTCGTCCTGGCCGCCGACTCCGGCCGGGACGGCTACGACGACCGCCCCGTCCTCGACGAGCGGGGCTGGGCGACGCTGTTCGCCAACCTCACGCGCATCCGCGAGGTGTGTGCGGCCAACGGCGTCACCGCCTGCCTGCATCCGCACTGGGGCACCATGGTCCAGAACGTCGACGAGGTCGTGCGCGTGCTCGACAACTCCACCGTCGGGCTGTGCCTGGACACGGGCCACCTGACCGCGGGCGGCGCGGACGTCGTCGACCTCGTCGGGACGTACGCGGGCCGCGTCGACATCGTCCATGCCAAGGACGTCGACAAGGCGCTGACCGACAAGCTGCTTCCGGGCGAGCTGACCTGGAGCGAGGGCATCAAGGCGGGCATGTTCACGCCGATCGGCCAGGGCGACATCGACTTCGCCGCGATCGTGAAGCTGCTCGACGACGCCGGCTTCGACGGCTACTGGGTGCTCGAACAGGACATCATGCTCGACGAGGAGCCCCCGGCCGACGGCGGTCCGGTCGAGAACGCGAAGGCCTCCTTCGCGGCCCTGGCCGCCCTCGCCTGATCGAGCGGTTCACGAGGATCGGCCTTCCAGACCGATCCTCGTGAACCGTTCCAGCGTGTTCCGGTCCGGGACGGATGCAACGCTAGGCTGTGCCGTGAGGAGGCGCATATGAGCGAGGGAGAGGCGCGGCCCGCGGGCCGCGCGCCCACGATCCGCGATGTCGCCGAGCGCGCCGGGGTCTCGAAGTCGCTCGTGTCCTCCGTGCTCCAGGGGAAGGGACGCGTGAGCGACGCGAGCCGCGACGCCATCCAACAGGCGATCGCCGAGCTGGGCTATCGCCCCAACTCGCGGGCGCGGGCGCTCTCGCGGCAGCGTTCCGACACCGTCGGCGTCATCATCAACGACCTCAGCAACCCCTGGTTCATCGACCTCCTCGCGGGCCTCGCCGCCACGCTGCACAGCTCGGGGCTCTCGCCCCTGCTCACTGATCGCGCCACGGACCACCGGATCGGCGTCAGCTCGATCAGCAAGCTGCTCGGCCAGGACGTCGACGGCCTGGTCCTCGTCGGCACGATGCCCGACGACGAGGCGATCCAGCAGGCCGCGGGACAGCTGCCCATCGTGTTGGCTGGAACCCGCGACCCGAAGGTCCCGGGCACGGACATCGTCGTCAACGACGATAGGGCGGGCGCGCGCGCCGCGACGGAGCACCTGCTGCGCCTCGGCCACACGCGGATCGGCCACCTCAGCGGGCCCGACGCGATCGGCGCGCTGCGTCTCGCGGGTTTCCAGGAGGCGATGCGGACCGCCGGCCTCGACGCGGATGCCTACCACGAGCCCGCCGGCACCAGCGAAGAGGTCGGATACGCCGTCGCGAGGAGGCTTCTCACCCTCCAAGACCGGCCGACGGCGCTGCTGGCGTTCAACGACATGACGGCCATCGGCGCACTGTCGGCCGCCTACGACCTCGGCCTGAGCGTCCCTGAGGACCTGTCCTTGATCGGCTACGACAACACCTTCGTCGCGAGGATCCGGCACATCTCGCTGACCTCCGTCGACAACGGGAGCTTCGCCGTCGGCGCCCAGGCCGGGCGATTCCTGCTCGAGCGGCTGACCGCCCCGACGCTGCCGCAGCGCATCCACCAGGTGCCCGCCGAGCTGCAGGTCCGCGGCTCGACGAGCACCCCGCGCTGAGCGAAGATGTAGGAATATCGCGACACTCCGCTATGTCGGGAAATCTTGACATCCGGAGCCCTTGCGGCGACGCCCGCACCGGCTCACTCGCGCAACGCGCGGCCGAGGGCGTCCAGCTTGCGCTCGACGGCGGCGATGCGGTCGCCGAGTTCCGACATCGCCCCGGGCTCGGGCTGCGTCGGGCCGCCGACAGCGCGGCGCCCGCGGACGAACTTCAGGTAGCCGACGGCGATCGTCACTGCGAGCGCCACGGTGACGACGCCGAAGCGGAGCAGGCTGGTGTCGGCGGCGAACGCCATCCCCACCGCGTAGGCCATGGTGAACACGCCGCCGAGCAGGATGCCGTTTGAAAGCACCGCCTGCTGCTCGGGCAGGAACAGCGAGACGGCCAGGACCGCCGTCGCGAACAGCAACAGCAGGACGCCTGTCACGAGCGCCCAGTGGTCGTACGCCGCCTCCCAGGCCGCGCCGGTGTCGTCGCCGCCATACATCAGGTACTCGGGCTGCGGATAGAACGTGTTGACGCCGATCCCGACGAACGCGACCACCACCAGGCCGAGAAAGAACGCGAAGATGATCTGCAAACCAGCGTTGGCCTTCATGATCCGACTCTACCGAGTCCGCGACGCACCTCGCCCCTCACGTGGTCCCGATCCGACCGAGCGCACCAGCGCCTCGCCAGCGAAACACAACTCAGGAAGGCATCGAGAGCCGCTCGATCGGCTGACCGGTAACCTCCGCGATGAGCTCAAAGTCCCGATCAACGTGCAGCACGGTATAGCCGGACATCTCAGCCACGGCCGCGATCAACAGATCAGGAACCTTCGCAGCCCGGTGGAACCCGCGCTCGGCAAGCATCCCCTGCACGGCAAGGGCGCGCGACTCCATCTTCGGGGTCATCGACTCCAGCAGCAGCTTCGACACCGGCGGTCCCTGCAACCCAGCACTCCAGTCCTGACCCGACCGCGCCGAGAACCCCAGCTCCAGCAGGGTGACCGTCGACACCCCGACCAAGCCCCGGTCGATCCGCTCGCGCCATAGCTCGGCGTCCTCCGACCGGTCCAGCCGAACGAAGGCCGACTTGTCGACCAACCAGCGATCTACCATGCCTGCGCCATCACGTCATCGTCGAGGGCATCGGCGAAGATCTCGGCGGACCTCGCGAGGTCCGCGCGCGTCACCGGCTCACCGAAGCGTCGCGCGAAGTTCTCAGTCTCGCGCCGAAGCAGCTCCGCCCGAGAGATCCCCATCCGCTCGGCCTGGGCGTCGATCGCCGCAACTGCCGCGTCGTCCACATTCCTGATCAGTAGGTCCGTCATCGCCAACCACCCCCTTCGCTAACATACGATATCATCACCGCACACCGGGACACCGAGCGCGGCGATGGTCGCCTACAACGACAACGCGGCTGCGTACGTCGGTTTCAGAGCCAAGACGGCACCTGTGCGGCTGCGTACGTCCCCAGAGAGACACACGCAGCCGCAGTAACGCCTCCCGTGTACCAGCCGTACACCCCACGGGCCACGCGGGCGGCATACGGTTGGGGTCATGGATCAACGCAGCGAGGTCGGCGAGTTCCTCCGCAGCCGGCGGGACCGGATCAGCCCGGAGCGAGCCGGGATGATGGGCGGGGGCCGCCGCCGGGTGCCGGGCCTGCGCCGCGAGGAGGTCGCGACGCTGGCCGCCATCAGCGTGGACTACTACGCGCGGATGGAGCGCGGCGACCTGCGCGGCGTCTCCCCCGAGATCCTCGACGCCGTCGCCCGTGCGCTCCGCCTGGACGAGGCCGAGACCGACCACCTGCACGACCTCGCCCGCGCCGCGGGGCCGCAGCCCCGGAGACGCGACGCGCGCGCCGACCACGCCGTCCGGCCCAGCCTGCAGCGCCTCGTCGACGCCGTCACCGGCGCCCCCGTATGGGTGAGGGACCGGCGCATGAACCCCATCACGGCAAACCTCCTCGGTAAAGCCCTCTACCAACCGATGCTCGACGACCCCGACGGCCGGGGCAACACCGCGCGGTTCATGTTCCTCAGCCCCGCGTCCCGGAACTTCTTCCCGAACTGGGAGCGCAGCGCCGACGACCTCGTCGCCACGCTCCGCTCCTACGCGGGTCAGTTCCCCCGCGACCGGCAGCTCACCGACCTGATCGGCGAGCTGGTCACCCGCAGCGACGCGTTCCGGCGGCGCTGGTCCGCGCACAACGTGCGCTACCACCGAACCGGCGTCAAGTG
>DAONOU010000085.1:7697-9711 GCA_035409265.1 Arachnia sp.
TCCGGCGGCGCTGGTCCGCGCACAACGTGCGCTACCACCGAACCGGCGTCAAGTGAGAGCAAAAGCCAACCAGCGGTTGGGATTTGATTTCGCCTGCCGATGGTGGTTACCGTAGAGATGTCACCCCAACCGGGGAGACACAGTCGCCCCAGACCGGGGAGACAAACACAAAGTCGTGCGAACGCACGGCATCAGATCGTGTCCGTTCGCACCATGCACCGAAAGGAGCGGACATGCTCAAGCACTCCGCAACTCGTTCCCACGAGGCCCGCACGACCACCGCCTCCGGCGGCCGCACCTCCAAGACCCTCTCCGCGATCGCGGCCGTCATCACGGCCCTCGGCGCCAAGCTGCCTCTCGCAGGCACCCCCGGCTCGCCCATCACGACCGGGCGCTGATCAACCCCCTAGTGCCGTAACCCGGCACCCACGACACTGAGGGCGGGCACCCACCGGGTGCCCGCCCTCTGCGTGCGTCGCCCCGCTCCTTCGGCACTGCTCAGGGAGCGTAAGCGACCTAATTCAGGTAGTGGCGTTGGGGCTGCTTCATGCCGACGTACCACTCGCGGGCCTGCTGCGTGGACTCGATCCGCGACACCTCCGAGATCGGCACGTCCCACCAGCTGGAGCCGGGCGGGTTCGGGCCGTACAGGTTGGTCTCGATGTGGATCAGGACGGCGACGTCGGAGGCCACGGCCTCCGCATAGGCGGCCTCGAACTCGTCGATCGTCTTCACCCGGATGACCCTGATGCCCCACGACTCCGCGTTGGCCGCGATGTCGACCGGAAGCAGGTCGCCGTCGGCGTTGTGCCGCTCGGCCTTGCGGTAACGGGTGCCGAAGCGCTGCGAGCCGTGCGACTCCGACAGCGCGCCGATCGACGCGAAGCCGTAGTTCTGCAGCAGCACGAAGATGACCTTGATGCCCTCCTGCGCGATGGTCGCGAGCTCCATCGGCAGCATCTGGTAGGTGCCGTCGCCGACGATCGCAACGACCTCGGACTCCGGCAGCGCGAGTTTGACGCCCAGCGCGGCGGGGATCTCGTAGCCCATCGTCGAGAACGCATACTCCAGGTGGTACTGCACCGGCGTCTTGGCCTGCCACAAGCACTGGAGGTCGCCCGGCATCGAGCCCGCGGCGTTGATCACCACGTCGTTGTCGCCCATCAGGCGGTTCAGCGAGCCGAATACCTCGGTCTGGGCCGGCAGCTCGTTCCGCGTCGTGTAGCAGGCCTCCGTCGCGGCGGCCCAATCCTCTCGGAGCTCGGCGATCTGCTCCGTGTACTCCGACGACACCCGGTAGTCGGCCAGCGCGGCGGTCAACGCGACCAGCGCCTCGCGGGCGTCGGCGACGACCATCTCCGCGGCGTGCTTCGCCGCGTCGAACGCGCCCACGTTGATGTTGACGAAGGTGACGTCCGGGTTCTTGAACTGCGTGTGCGACGCCGTCGTGAAGTCGGAGTAGCGGGTTCCGATGCCGACGACGACGTCGGCCGCCTCCGCCAACACGTTGGCCAACCTCGCGCCGGTCGAGCCGACGCCGCCGACGGCGCACGGGTGGTCGAAGTTGATCGCGCCCTTGCCTGCCTGGGTGTCGGAGACGGGAATCCCGGTGGCCGACGCGAAGGCGCGCAGCTCCTCGGAGGCCAGCGAGTAGATGGTGCCGCCTCCGGAGACGATCAGCGGGCGCTCGGCGCCGCGGATGATCTCGGCCGCGCGCTCGATCGCGATCGGCTCGGGGGCGGGACGGCGGATCCGCCAGGTGCGCGGCGCGAAGAACTCGGCCGGGAAGTCGTAGGCCTCGGCCTGCACGTCCTGCGGCATCGCGACGACGACCGCGCCGGTGTCGACGGGGTCGGTGAGCACCCGCATGGCCGCCATCAGCGACGGGACGAGCTGCTCGGGGCGCTCGATCCGGTCGAAGAACCGCGAGATCGGGCGGAAGCAGTCGGTGGCGCTGACTGCCAGCGAGGCCGGGTCCTCGATCTGCTGCAGCACCGGATCCGGGTAGCGGGTC
>DAONOU010000086.1:0-9672 GCA_035409265.1 Arachnia sp.
GACTCCTCGGGGTCGAGGCCGTCGCGGAGCTGGTCGCGGTGGCGGGAGAAGATGAACAGCGCGTAGTCGATGCCGACGGCGAGCCCGAGCATGATCGACAGCAGCGGCGTCGTCGAGTTGATGTCGAACACGCTGGTGAGCAGCAGCATGAGCGCCATGGCCACGCCGACGCCCGCGATGGCGGTGATCAGCGGCAGGCCCGCGGCGACGAGCGAGCCGAGCACGACGGTGAGCACGACCAGCGCGACGATCAACCCGATCCCCTCGATGATGCTGAGGTGCGGCAACTCGATGTTGTACGCCTCGCCGCCCATGCTGACCTGGCTGCCCGCGGGCATCGCCTCTCCGAGGGCTTCGGCGACGTCGGTGACGGGCTGCAACTCGGCCTCGGACGGTGCCATTCCGAAGTCGAGGGTCATCTGGACGATGGCGGCGCGGCCGTCGTCGGAAATCATCCCGTCGACGTACTCGTTCCACGGAGAGGTGACCGACTCGGTCTCGGCGAGCGCGTCGAACTGCTCGACGGCGCGCTCGATCTCGGCGCGGTAGTCCTCGACGGTGTGGCCCTCGGGCGCGACGACGATGGTCATCGCGGACAGCGCCGCCCCTTGCGGGAACGTCATCCGGAGCCTGTCGAGCGCCTCCTGCGACGTCGACGACGGGATGGAGAACGAGTTCTGGAACGATCCGGACCACGCCGCGGCGGCGCCGCCGAGCACGGCCAGGAGCGCGAACCAGATGGCGATCACGGTGAAGCGGCGGCGGTAGCACCACCGGCCGAGCGCGTAGAGCGTGGCTGACATCTGTCCCCTTGGTTTCGATACAGAAGTGAATCCAAGTGGAGCATACAACCTTGTATCCGACCCGCCGAATCGGACTCAGTCGACCTTTTGCATAGATCCCAGTCGACCTTTTGCATAACTTCCAGTCGAGCTTTTGCAGAGATCCGCCGGGCCGCATACAGTCCTGTATCGCTCGCGATAGGGTGGGGGCATGTCAGAGACCACGCCGCGCAGGGAGGCGACGCGCCAGCGCCTCCTCCAGGCCGCGATGGGCGAGTTCGCGCGCCACGGGATCGACGCCACCAGCGTCGAGCAGATCTCGGAGGCCGCCGGGTTCACCCGCGGGGCGTTCTACTCGAACTTCGAGGACAAGGACGCGCTCATCCTCGCGCTCCTCGAGGAGACGCACCGGGCGACGATGGGCCGGTTCCAGGTCGACGTCGCCAACCTGCCCGAGGGGATCGGCCTCGACGACGCCATCCGCCGCCTGCTCGCCGTGAAGATGGTCTCCCCGGAGGCCTACACGACGACGCTCGAGATCCGGCTGCGCGGCCGCCGCGACCCCGCGCTGCAGCGGCGCCTCGCCACTCTCCGCCAGGAGCTGCGCCCGCAGTTCGCCGCCGTCCTCGAGGCCGCCGCCGCCCGTCTGGGCCTCGAGCCCCTCGCGAGCGTCGACGACCTGATCGACGTCTTCGACGCGCTGCACGACGCCAGCTTCCTCTGGGGCGACGACCTCGCCCAGCCCGACAGCGCCCGCCTCACCCAGCTGATCGGCCTCGTCGCCCGCCAGTTCACGGTCCCGAAGGCTTGACCACGCGCGACGCGACCCACACGGCCGCGGCGGTGACGGCGGCGGCGCCGACGGTGATCAGGATCCGCTGCACGTCGCCGAGGATCAGCGTGCTGCGGTCGAAGGTGAGCAGGATCACCGAGACCGTCACCACCGTCGTGTACTTCCAGTAGGCCGCGCCGCCGAGGAGGAGCGGCACGGAGAGCAGCGTCGCCGCGAGGCCGAGCAGTGCCGTCGCGAGCTCCCCGGGGATGAGCACGGCGAGGACGGCGGCGGCGGTGCCGCCGAGGATGGTGCCGATCATCCTTCCGTTGATCTTCGCGGCGGTGTCGGCATGAGTGGGCTGCAGGATCATCGCGATGGTCATGACGGCCCACCACGAGTTCGTGCCGCGGAACCAGACGAGGCAGATCAGCGTGAACGCGCCGCAGAGGGCTGCGAGGATCAGGCCGTAGGGCAGCGTCGTCGGCCCCGCCGTCGACGGGAGCTTGACGCCGCGCAGCACGATCAGCACGACGGCGCAGACCCATCCCGCGGCGACGAGGACGAGTCCCGCGAGCACCGCGCTCGTGAGCAGCGGCGACAGGTGCGCCCCGACTGCCTGAAGCACGCGAGAAGGGTCGACGAGCACGTGGGCGGCGAACGCGATCGTCGCCGCGCCGACGGGGTGGAGCCCCTTCGGCGACAACGCGCCGGTGGCGAACGCCAGGGCGACGACGAGCGCGGTGCCGAGGACCGGACGCGGCCGCCGACAGCGCGGGCAGCATCCCCAGCACCATCAGCCCGGTGATGGCGGACGCCGGAGTCGTCGACAACACAACGATGGGGGCTAGCGCCAGCGCGACGGCGCAGAGCATCCGCGCGAGGAGGTTCTGCCGTCGTTCCATGGGGAGAGGCTAATGCTCGGTGGACCGGGAACCCGGGAGCCGGGCACGACTACAGCCGCTTGGCGCGACAGACCACTAGTCTCGACGGCATGAGCGCGCGAATCGAGAAGGTGCTGACCGCCGGCAACGCGGACCCGGCGGGGCCGCCTGTCCACGAGAACAACACGTGGCTGGTCGGTGACGACGCGGAGGTCGTCGTGATCGATCCCGCGCACGGGGCCGACGCCGTCGACGCCGCGGTGGGCGGCCGTCGGGTCGTCGCTGTGCTGATCACGCACGGGCACTGGGACCACGTCCGCGAGGCGGCACTGTTCGCCGCGCGCCACGGCGGCGTCGCGCGGATGCACCCCGCGGACCACTTCCTCTGGGAGGCCGAGCTGGGCGACGCGCCGTTCGACGCCCTGAGCGACGGCGACCGGTTCCCCGTCGCCGGGGTCGAGCTCGTCGCGATGCACACCCCGGGGCACACGCCGGGCTCGACCTCTTTCGTCACCACGCTCCTTGAGCCGATCCCCGGCCCGAAGGGCCCGGATCGTGTCGAAAGCGCGGTCTTCACCGGCGACACGCTGTTCCCCGGTGGCCCGGGCGCGACGCGCTGGCCGTACTCGAGCTTCGGCGGCATCCTCGCCTCGATCGAGACCCGCCTGTTCGTGTTGCCCGACGACACCGTCGTCCACCCCGGTCATGGCGGCTCGACGACGATCGGCGCCGAGCGCCCGCACCTGGAGGAGTGGCGCGCCCGCGGCTGGTGACCACCGCTGGTTGAGCCAAGGAAGGCGTTGCCGTGCGAAGCACGATCACGGAGTCGACGTGACTCGTGCCGAAACCAATGAACCCTTCTAGGATGGACAACGACCTCGAGAGAAGGAAGCAGATGCTCGTCCTCATCACCGGCGGAGCCGGGTACATCGGAAGCACCGTCGCGTCGGCCTGCGAGGATGCGGGCCACCAGGTCGTCATTCTCGACGACTTCTCCACCGGCCGGAGGGAGTTCGTCGGCGACCGCGTCCTGTACGACGGCGACATCGCCGACGACGCGCTCCTCGACCGCATCTTCGCCGAGCACCGGATCGACGCCGTCGTGCACTGCGCGGCGAAGATCGTCGTTCCCGAGTCCGTCTCCGACCCGCTCGGCTATTACGAGAACAACGTCTCGAAGACCGTCACGCTGCTGAAGGCCCTCGAGCGCAACAACGTGCCGCGCTTCCTGTTCAGCTCGTCGGCGTCGATCTACGCGCCCGACGAGAACTTCGTCGTGACGGAGGAGTCCCCGCTGCAGCCGGGGTCCCCGTACGCGCGCACGAAGTTCATGGTCGAGCTGATCCTCGAGGACTACACGTTGGCGAGCGCGGTCAAGGTGCTGTCGCTGCGCTACTTCAACCCCATCGGCACGGACCCGCAGCTGCGCTCGGGGCAGCAGTTGGAGAAGCCGTCGCACGTGCTCGCCAAGCTGCTGGAGGCGTGGGAGAAGGGCGAGACGTTCACCGTCACCGGAGTCGACTGGCCCACCCGCGACGGCTCCGGCATCCGCGACTTCATCCACGTCTGGGACCTGGCCAAGGCGCACGTCGCGGCCATCGAGGGCTTCGACACCGCGACGGCGGACGTCCCCTACCAGGTGTTCAACATCGGCACGGGCAATGGCGTGACGGTCAAGGAGCTGGCCGCGTCGTTCGAGGCGATCTCCGGCGACCCGCTGAAGGTGACCTTCGGCCCGCCCCGCCCCGGCGATGTCGCCGGCGTCTACACCGTGTCGTCGAAGGCCCACGACGTCCTCGGGTGGGAGGCCGGGCTGAGCGAGCAGGAGGCCGTCCGCGACGCCATCGCCTGGCTCCCCGTCCGCAAGGAGATGCTGGGTTACTGACGCCGGTTTATTGGTTTCGACACGCCGGTTCGCTAGCGCTCACGCGGCGGCTCAACCAGCGGACGTCAGTCAGTGGCTTCCGACCACAGCTCGCGGCGGCGCCTCGCCGCGGCGCTGTCGACGACGCCGGTCACGGTGCACGCGATGGCGACGAGCGCCAGCGCCCAGAAAAGCTTGCGAATCATGCTGCCAGCCTAAGCCGACTCGCGCGGCCCGCGATACCTGAAAAGCCCGGAATCAGACCAGGGTTGACCCTGGTTTGGGAAGCGCGGACGGCGGTCTGACCCGCCGCCCGACCGCGGCCACATAGGCTAAGCGCATCATGAACGACTTCCGTTGGTCGAGGGACGGCCGCATGCTGTTGCGCGACGTCGCGCTCGCCGCCGCGCTCGCCGTCGGCAGCCTCGTCCCGGTCTTCTCGGTCCCGAACGAGCCGCTGATGTGGCGCGCCATCGGGTGGTCGCTGCTGATGTGCGCATCGGTCGCGCTGCGGCGGGTCACGCCGCTGGGAGCGCTGGCGGTGATCGCCGTCGCCGGGATGGGCATGATCTTCACCCTGAACATCCCCGTGCCCGCGCTCGTGGCCGTGCCCATCGTCGCGTACAGCGTCGGCCGGTATCACCGCTTGTCGGCGGCCATCGCGGTGGGCGCCGTCGGGCTGGTCGGCTCCGTGGCCGGGCCCATCACGTGGACGCGGAAGCTGGAGGCGGGGTACCAGTTCGTCGGCACGAGCCTGCTCGTCTTCCTCTGCCTCACGATCACCGCGCTGGCCTACCTGGCGGGCCGGCTGATCCGGGAGCGGCAGCTGAGCGACGCCCTCGACCGCGAGATCGCGACCGAACGGTTCACCGCGGCGCAGCGGCAGTCGGAGCAGGAGACGGCGTTGGCGGCGGGGCGCGCTCGGGCGGAGATCGCGCAGGAGCTGCACGACGTGCTAGCGCACTCGCTGTCGGTGATCGTCGTCCAGGCGGAGGGTGCAAAGGCGCTGACGGCCAAGCGGCCGGAGGCGGCGACGGAGGCCCTGGGCGTGATCGCGGACACCGGCCGCAAGTCGATCGCCGAGGTCCGCCGCATCGTCGCCGTGATGCGCGGGGAGGACGAGTCGCCGGCGTTCGGGCCCGCGCCGTCGCTGAGCCAGGCTCCGGAGCTGGTCGCGGCCGGCGGGGAGCGGATCACGCTGACCGTCACCGGCGAGCCTCAGGTGCTTCCGGAGTCGCTGTCGTTGGCCGCGTTCCGCGTGGTGCAGGAGGCGGTGACCAACTTCCTGAAGCACGCGGGGCCGACGGCGACCGCCACGGTGGAGATCGCGTATACGCCCCGGGACGTGCTGCTCGTGGTGCGCGACGACGGGATCGGCGTGCTTTCCAAGTCCGACGGCCGCGGCTCTGGCGTGCGCGGGATGCGCGAGCGGGTCCAGGCCATGGGCGGTGACTTCCGCGCCGGGCCTCGTGCCGGCGGCGGGTTCGAGGTGCAGGCGCGCCTGGCGTTGCCGGCGGCGCTTGGCAGCGGATGGTTGAAGGGAGACGAGTAGATGATGATCTCGGCAGAGGCCTACCGGACGGAGCGGACGAGATGACCATCAAGGTGCTGCTGGCCGACGACCAGTCGCTCGTACGGTCCGGGTTCCGGATGCTGATCGACTCGGCCGACGACATGGAGGCCGTCAGCGAGGTCGACAACGGGCGCGACGCCGTCGCGCTCGTGCGCTCGCGGCCGGTCGACGTCGTGCTGATGGACATCCGCATGCCGATCATGGACGGCACGGAGGCCACGTGCCGGATCTCGGAGCTGGGCGTCGACACGAAGGTCCTGGTCCTCACCACGTTCGACCTCGACGAGTATGTCTTCGCCGCGCTGCAGGGCGGCGCCAGCGGGTTCCTGCTGAAGGATGCGCTGCCCGACGAGCTGCTGGGCGCCATCCGCGCGGTGGCCGCGGGCGACGCCGTTGTGGCGCCGTCGACGACGAAGCGGCTGCTGACGCACTTCGCGGGCCTGCTTCCGAAGGTGTCCTCGACGCCGGACACGCGCCTCGACGTCCTCACCGAGCGCGAGCGCGAGGTCCTCGCCGAGGTGGCGCGGGGTGCGAACAACCAGGAGATCGGCCAGCGCCTGTACATGGCCGAGGGCACGGTGAAGACCCACATCGGACGGCTGCTGAGCAAGCTCGGGGCCCGCGACCGGGTCGGCCTGGTGCTGATCGCCCACGAGGTCGGCCTGGACCAGACCACTCCTTGAGGCCGGTGTCAGTCGGTCTTCTGCCTCGCGATGAAATCAGCCATCCCCGGGACCGTGAACCGAACAACTCCGTGGTCGGGAGCATAGATCAGGCCCTTATGCATGAGGTTGGCCCTCACCGGCCCGATCGAGCCGATCTTCTTGCCTAATCGCGTGGCCACCTCGCCAGAGCCAACGCCTTCGTCACCCTCGGGGCACATGGCCCGCAGGTATCGCTTCTCGGCTGACGTCGTACGGTCCCATCGAGCCCTGAAGAACCCGTTGTCCAGCTGGTTCTGGCCGCGAAGAACACCCCGCCGCGCCTCCTCTAGGCTGATCGGGCTGCCGTCCGATTCGTTCCACGTCTCCTGGCCGAACTGCTGGATGAAATACGGATAACGCCCCGCCGACGCGACCACGTGACCCAAGGCCTCTGGCGACCACTCCACGCCCTCTGCCGCTGCAGGCCGCGTGAGTGCGACCCTCGCATCCTCTTCAGACAGTCGCTCCACATGAACAAAGTGGAATCGCTCGGTGTACGACTTCGCTTCGGCCATCGTTTGAGGAAGGCTGGGCAGTCCAGCCAGGCCAAACAACACCGGCCAGTTGTCTTGGGCCGCCGCTTGGGCGACGACCGCCAACGTCGTCAGCTCGTCGGCGGAAAGGTCCTGCGCCTCGTCGATGAGAATCGCCAGCCCGACACCATCTTCGCCGGCCGCCAACGATACGTCGCGAATGACTCGCTTCAGGTCGGTCTCTAGCACCCCGCTGTCTGCCCCGCCGCTCGGGACGCCCGACAGATCCATGCCGAATGTCCAGGTTCCCGTGTGGTCGTAGGAGGCCTTGAACGACAGCGCGGTCGCGATGGCCCTGAGGAGCCGACGGCCCGGGGAAGGGCGCCGGAGCTCCGTCAGCGGATCATAAAGGCCCTCGCCAAGGAGTTCGCGCAAGGCACGTCCGGTACCCCCCTCAACCTGCACGACGACCCACTCACGCTGCTGCGCGTCGTGCCGCAGCTGGGTCAACAACACCGTCTTGCCCACGCCCCGCAGGCCGTAGAGCACGAACGGCTGGTCGGTGATCCCGCGCTCAGCGCGCTGCAGTGCAACATTCCAGGCGTGCAGCGTGGCGTCGCGCCCCACGAGAGCTGATGGTTTGCGACCGGCTCCTGGAACGTACGGATTCGTGACGGCGTCCATGCGATCCCTCCAGGGCACCTGTAGCAAAGTATACTGAAATCCTATACTCGCGTAGACTTCAGTACAATCCGGCCGTCGGGTTACCTCGGCTGCCAGCGTCACTATTCCGACGGACACAGCCGAGATAGCCGTCCAGACCAGGTTGTCAGCTCCGACGGGGCGCCCGACGGCGGGGCGGGTAGCCCGCGCTCCAGACGTAGGTTCCCAGCAGCAGGACGACGCCCGACTCCACATCCGAACGGGGTTATGTTGCATACAACCCAGATTGTGTGTAACATAACAGGATGGAGGTCCGGTTCACCCAAGCGGCCCGAAGGCACAGAATCGGTCGCGCCCACGCTCACTACGTGATGGCCAACACCAAGCCGGCCACCACAACCAACAGCCGGGGCGAGGCTCGCTTCGACTGGGTCGGCGAGGATGACCGCGGTATCGAACTCGAGATCACCGCCGTCCGCGCCACCGATCTACGCAGCGGCGAACCCGTCCTCCTTGTCCTGCATGTGATGCCAACCGCCTTGAGGAGGAACTAGACATGAGCAAGCACCAGATCAACCTGGGCAACGGCCTCGTGGAGGTCACGCGCGGCCTCGACGTCGATCTCGACCTTGAGGAGTTCCACTACGACGGTGAGCGCCTCACCGAGGAGCGAGCCGAACGAATCGGCCTGGAGGCCGCAAACCGCGGCGGTCGACCGCATCTCGACCCCACCCGAGCACCGTCGGCCCGCGTGGCCTGCCGCGTCACGCAACCCGTAGCCGACCGCCTCGATGCCGTCGCCCGCGCCACCGGACGCCGACGCAGCCAGGTGCTCCGCGACGCGCTAGACGCCTACCTGGACGCAAGCTGATCGTTCCTGCTGCGGCTGTCCGTGCTCCACAGTGAGTGGGCCTGGGCTATGCCAGCACCACCGTGGCGACGAGGGCGAGGCCTCAGCTCCGACGGGGCGCCCGACGGCGGGGCGGGTAGCCCGCGCTCCAGACGTAGGTGCCCAGCAGCAGGACGACGCCGCCGAGGATGACCACCCACCAGGGGAAGCCCGGGAGCTCCGGCTTCGCAGCCGCCGCGGCGATCTCCTTCGCCGGCGTCGGCGTGATCCGCTCCGCGGTCACCAGGATGCGGTGGCTGTTGATGCCCAACGGCGTGCAGGTGACCAGCGTGACGAGATCACGGTCGGGATCGGCCAGGATCGCCTCCGTCTCGTCCGGCTGGATCACCTTCGACTCGACCACCTGATACGTCAGCACCTGGTCCAGCACCGCGATCGTGAACGTGTCACCGATCGCAGCCCTGTCCAACTCGTTGAACAGCGTCGCGGTCGGCAGCCCTCTATGCGCTGTCAGCACCGCACGTGTCCCGACGCCGCCCACCGGCAGCGACGTTCCCTCCAAATGCCCGATGCCGCGCTCCAGCGTCTCGTCGCTCGTGCCGTGGTAGATCGGCAGGTCGATGGCGAGCGCGTCATAGCGCAGGCGCCCCATGAAGCCCGTGTCGGTGAGGGCGAGGAGGTCGTCGTAGACCAGGTCGCCGTCGGCCAGCTCGCCGTCGCCGGTGGCCAGGTTCTTGCCCGCCTCGTAGATGGCCCCTGAGGCCAGCGCGTCGTTGTAGGCGTGCGCTCGCGCGATCTGCTCGGCGCGGTACACAGCGTCGCTGTTCGGCGGCTGCTGCATCTTCGCCTGCGCCATCTCCGTGACCCGCGACTGCTCCTTCTGCGAGAACCAGGACGCCGCGTGCGGGTACAGGAACACGCACGCGCCCACGAGAATGATGAGGCTGGCGACGAACGCCAGCCACGGCATCCGCCACCGTCGACTCACACGCGGAGCCGGCGGCGGTGGGGCGTCGACGAGAGTAGTCACCTGTGCCTGCGTCCTTCTGCGTCGTGATAGGGAGGGCTCCGCCTAATCTACCCGGCCCGACGAAACCCCGAGGCCAC
>DAONOU010000087.1:0-1310 GCA_035409265.1 Arachnia sp.
GTGCCGTCGATGTCGAGCGCGACCAGTCGCGGGGTGAACGTCATGCGGTGAGCGCCTCGCGGCCGCCGAGGAACGGGCGCAGCGCCTCGGGGACGCGGACCGAGCCGTCGGCCTGCTGGTGGTTCTCCAGCAGCATGATGATGATGCGGGTCATGGCGCACAGCGTGCCGTTGAGGGTGGCGACGGGGCGGACGCCGTCGTCGAACCGGCCGCGGATGCCGAGCCGACGGGCCTGGAACTCGGTGCAGTTCGACGTCGAGGTCACCTCGCGGTAGCGGCCCTGGGTCGGCAGCCAGGCGTAGCAGTCGAACTTGCGCGCGGCGCTGAGGCCGAGGTCCCCGGACGCGACGTCGAGCACCTGGAACGGGATCTCGAGCGCCTCGAGGAAGTCCTTCTCGTAGCCGAGCAGCCTCTCGTGCCACGCCTCGGCGTCGGCGGGGTCGCAGTGGACGAACATCTCGACCTTGTCGAACCAGTGGACGCGGAAGATGCCGCGGGTGTCCTTGCCGTACGAGCCGGCCTCCCGGCGGAAGCACGGCGAGTAGGCGACGTACTGGCGCGGCAGCGTCTTGGCGTCGAGGATCTCGTCGGCGTGGTAAGCAGCGAGTGCGACCTCGGAGGTGCCGACGAGGTACAGGTCGTCGGCGGGCAGGTGGTAGACGTCCTGCGCGGCCTGGCCGAGGAAGCCGGTGCCCTCCATCGCCGACGGCTTGACCAGCGCGGGCGGGATCATCGGGGTGAAGCCCCACTCCGCGGCCTTGGTCATCGCGAGGTTGAGCAGCGCCAGCTCCAGCTGCGCGCCGACGCCGGTGAGGACGTAGAACCGCGAGCCCGAGATCTTGGTGCCGCGCTCCATGTCGATGGCGCGGAGCTGCTCGCCGAGCTCGAGGTGGTCCTTCGGCTCAAAGCCCTCGGCGGCGAAGTCGCGAGGCGTTCCGACGGTCTCGAGCACGACGCCCTCGTCCTCGCCGCCCGCGGGCACGCCATCGAGCACGAGGTTGCCGACTTGACCCATGAGTTCGTCGAAGGTCTCCCCCGCGGCGGCCGCCGCGGCCTGGGTCGCCTTGACCTCGGCGGCCAACTCCTTCGTGCGGACCAGCAGCGCCTGCTTCTCCTCGCCCTGCGCCCTCGCGACGTCCTTGCCCAGCGACTTCTGTTCGGCGCGGAGCGTCTCCGCGGTGAGGATCGCGGACCGGCGCGCCTCGTCGGCGGCGATGAGGTCGTCGACGAGCTCGACCGACGCGCCGCGCGCGGCCTGCGAGCGCCGGACGCGGTCGGGGTCGACGCGGAGCCACTTGGGATCAATCATG
>DAONOU010000087.1:1410-9669 GCA_035409265.1 Arachnia sp.
AGGCGGCCGATCCCGGTGGAGATCTGGGTCCTCGTCGCCGCCGCGTTCCTGATCGCGCTCGGGTTCGGCATCGTCGCGCCGGTCCTGCCGCAGTTCGCCCGGTCGTTCGACGTCGGGGTCATGGCCGCGTCCGCCATCGTGTCCATCTTCGCGTTCGTGAGGCTGGTGTTCGCGCCGGCGGGCGGCGCGCTCATCTCGCGGTTCGGCGAGCGGCGGATCTACCTGATCGGCCTGGTCATCGTCGCGCTGTCCAGCGCGCTCAGCGGCCTGGCGCCGAGCTACTGGGCGCTGCTGGCGTTCCGCGGGCTCGGCGGCGTCGGGTCGGTGATGTTCACCGTGTCGTCGATGGGCCTCATCGTCCGGCTGTCGCCGGTCGAGCAGCGCGGCCACACGTCGTCGCTCTACGGCACCGCGTTCCTGCTGGGCAACATCCTCGGGCCGATCCTGGGCTCCGCCCTGCAGGGCTTCGGCCTCCGCGTGCCCTTCTTCATCTATGCCGGCGCGGTGTTCGCGGCGGCGCTCGTCGTCATGGTGTTCCTCCGCGGAGGGCCGGGCGGACGGCCGACGGAGACCGACACCCAGCCGAGGATGACGCTCGCCGAGGCGATGGGCCTGCCGTACTACCGCGCGCTGCTGATCACGGCCTTCGCGAACGGCTGGTCCAACTTCGGCGTCCGCATCGCGCTGCTGCCGCTCATGGCCGCGGCGGTCCCGGCCATCGGAGAGACCGCGGCGGGCATCGGGCTCACGCTGTTCGCGCTGGGCAGCGCCCTGACACAGCAGTTCAGCGGACGGCTCGTCGATCGACGGGGACGCCGCCCCTTCCTCGTGCTCGGCCTCGCCATCTCCGCCGTCGCCACGATCCCCTTCGGGTGGGGCGAAAGCCTCGCCGTCTTCCTCGCGCTCTCCGCGCTCGCAGGAGTGGGGGCCGCGTTCGTCGGGCCCGCGTCGCAGGCGCTGCTGGCCGACCTGATCGGCGCCAATCGCAACGGCGGCCAGGCCCTGTCGACCTACTCGATGGCCACCGACCTCGGCTCCATCGCCGGCACGCTGCTCGCCGGGGCCATCGCCGACGCCGTCGGCTTCGGCTGGGCGTTCGCCGTAACCGGCATCGTCATGGCCGCGGCCGCGCTGCCGTGGCTGTTCGTCGCGCCCTTTCGGCGCGGGCCCGGCGCTTCGCGCGTCGGCCCGGCTCAAGGAGCGTGAGGGCCACCATGCGTAGAAGGGTCGGGCTGGTCGCCGGGCTGGGGATCGCCGTCGCGCTGTGGACGGCGCTGCTGCCGACCTCGCTCGACGCGCTCTGGCCCTGGGCGCCGCCCGAAGTCGGGTCCGCGATGGGCCGGGTGGGCCAGGTCGTCGACTGGCTCCTCCAGCCGACCATCGCCTACCTCGGCCTCGTCGCCCTCGCGGTCTGGGCCGGGCGCCGCCGGCTGTATCGGCTGGCCGCGCACCTGGTGCTCAGCGTCGTGCTGACGTTCTCGTTCACCACGCTACTCAAGGCGACGGTGCGCCGCGCGCGCCCCGAGACGCCGTGGCTCGGCGTGCTCGACGCCCACGCCTCCTACCCGTCCGCGCACTCCTCCGCGCTGACGGCGCTGGCTCTCGGCGTCATCGTCCTCGCGGTCGTCGCTCGCTTCTCCCGACGACGCACGCTGGCCCTCGCCGTCGTCGGGGCGGTGCTCGTGCTCACGGTCTGGGCCGACCGGCTGCTCCTCCACGTGCACCACGTGAGCGACGTCATGGCGGGATCGCTCGTGGCCGGGCTGGCCGTCGCGATGTCCTGGCTGCTCACCGACCGCCGGTTGAGCGGGCCCCCCGAGCCCGTTGGTGTGGTCGCCTACGCCGTCGTCGCGAATCCCGCGCGGGTCCGCGACCTCGCGCTGCTGCGCCGGCTCGTCGACGATGCGGCCACCGCGCGCGGGTGGCGCGGGGTCGGCTGGTTCGAGACGAATGCCGACGACGGAGGCGCAGGCGCCGCCCGGGAGGCCGTCGATGCCGGGGCCGACCTCGTCCTGGTCGCAGGCGGCGACGGCACCCTCCGCGCGGCGGCCCGCGCGCTCGCCGCCGAGCCAGGCGTCCCGCGGGACGGGGCTGCCCTCGCCGTGCTCCCGTTCGGCAGCGGCGACCTGCTCGCGCGGAACCTGCGCCTGCCGCTCGACGTGGCCGACGCCGTCGCGCTCGCCTTCAACGGCACCCCAGCGGCGCTCGACCTACTCCGCGTGACCGCGGCCGGGCGCGAGGAGATCGCCCTCGTCATGGCCGGACTGGGTGCCGACGCGGCCGTGCTGGCCGACACGCGAGAGCCGCTGAAGAGGCTGATCGGCGCGGGCGCGTACCTGTTCGCCGGGATGCGCCACGTCCGCGCCCGCCCGGTACACACGAGCATCGCCGTCGACGGCGCCCCGCCCGTGTGGGGGTACACGTCGCTGGTGGGCATCGGCAACGTCGGCGAGCTGCGCCCCGGGGTCGCGCTGATGCCGGAGGCTGACGCTGCGGACGGCCAGCTCGACGTCGTCGCCGCCTCCCCGAGGCACGCCCGCGACGTGCTGCGAATGATGGCCGGAACGCTCGTCGGCTCGCGGCGGGAACCCGGCCTCGACCGCTACCGCGGGCGCCTCGTCGAGGTGACGACGGCGTCGCCGGTGCCCTGCCACGTCGACGGCGACATCCTGGGCGAGGTGACCTCGCTCACCGTCGAGGTCCTCCCCGCTGCCCTGCGAGTCGCCAGAACTGTCACCCGGGAGCGGTGACACACCGCCTAACAGTCGGATGTTGGTTCAGATCTGAACCAACATCCGACTGTTAAGGAAGGTGATCAAAGGGTCCTCAGGAGGTCTCCAACCCGGCGACCCAGGCGGCGGCGTCGTCGAACTCCTCGTCGCTGAAGCCGATGCCGATCGATGGGCGGGCGCCGTCGGCGCGGGCGTAGGAACCGAGGAAGTGCACCGTCGGGCAGACGCGGTGCAGGCCCTCGAGGGCCTCCGCGACGCGCTTGTCGTGGAGGTGGCCCTCGGCGTCGATGGAGAAGCAGTAGGAGCCGAGCGTCGTCTTGGTGGGCCGCGACTCGATCCGGCTCAGGTTCACCCCGCGCACCGCGAACTGCTCGAGGATCTCCAGCAGCGCGCCGGCATGGTCCTCGCGCATGTAGGCCACGAGCGTCGTCTTGTCGGCCCCGGTCCGCTCCGGCACGGGCCCCGCGGGGCCGACCCAGACGAAGCGCGTCACCGCGCCCGGGTTGTCCTCGATCTGGTAGGCCAGCTCATCCAGCCCGTACATCTGCCCGGCGACGCGCGCGCAGACGGCGGCGTCGTAGCGGGAGTCCGGCCGCGCCACCTCCGCGGCCGCCCCCGCCGTCGACCCCGCCTCGGTGACGTGGGCCTGCGGGAGCGTCGTCGCCAGCCACTCACGGCACTGCGCCGCGGCGTGCCCGTGCGTGAGGACGTTGCGGACGTCGGCCAGGGCGGTGCCCTCGCGGACGTACAGCCCGAACTCGACGGGGGTGACGATCTCGGCGCGGATCGCCAGCGGCTCGCCCGCGATCAGCTCGTCCAGCGTGGCGGACACACCGCCCTCGACGGAGTTCTCGATGGGGACGATGGCGCCGCGCACCTCGCCCGCGCGCACGGCCTCCAGAGCCTCACGCACGCTGGCGAACGCGATGGCCTCGTCGTCGCTGACCGTGCGCAACGCCTGATGGGTGAACGTCCCCGCGGGACCGAAGTATCCGAGCACCCGCCTAGTATCGCGCCTTGGAGGTCGCGCGGGTGGGTGGCGCCGCAGTAGGTGCCACCTACCCGCGCGATCTCCTACTTCAGGAGGCGGGACATCCGGCGGTCGGCGAGGGGCTTGCCGCCGGTCTGGCAGCCGGGGCAGTACTGCATCGACGAGCTGGAGTACGAGATCTCGGCGATGGGCGTGCCGCATACCGCGCAGGGCTCGCCCGTGCGGCCGTGGACGCGCATGTGGGCCCGCTTCGTGTCCTTCAGATCCGTCAACGGGCGGCCCGCCGCGACGGCGACCGCCTCCGTCAGCACGGCGACCATGGCGTCGAACAGCCGGGCCGTCTCCTCGTCGTCGAGGCCATCGGCGGGCTTGAACGGGCTGAGCTTGGCGACGAACAGGATCTCGTCGGAGTATGCGTTGCCGATCCCCGCCAGGCGCTTCTGGTCGCGCAGCACGCCCTTCAGCTGCGACCGCCCGGCACCGGCGAGGACGGCACGGAAGTCGCCCTGCGTGAAGCCAGGCGCGAGCGGGTCCGGACCCAGCGCGGCGATGCCGGGCACCTCCTGGGGGTCCTCGACGACGTAGACCGCGAGCGCCCGCTGCGTGCCGGCCTCGGTGAGGCTGAAACCCGAGTCGTCGTCCAGGACGATCCGCAGCACCAGGCCCGACTTTCCCGGCCGCGCGGGAACCTTCGGCGCGACGTCGTGCCAGGTCACCCAGCCGGCGCGCATGAGGTGGAAGATCAGGTGGATGCCCTGGGCGTCGACGTCGAGGAACTTCCCGTGCCGGGTGACCGAGCTGACCTCGAGACCCGCGAGCGCGTCGAGTCCGATCCGGAACGTCTTGAGCGCGGAGAACGCCACCAGGTGCCCCGCGGCGATGGTCTTGCCGCGCATCTTGGCGTCGAGCTCGGCCGCGACCGCCGCGACCTCGGGCATCTCGGGCATGAGGACTCCCTCCGTCGCGCCCAGCCTAGTCCCGCTCAGGGAGCGATCAGGCGGTGCTCGGCGACGACGTCGGCGCCCGTGACCGGACCGGTGCGGGTCCAGGGGGCGGTCGGCAGCGCGAGCGCCGCCCGAGCGCGACGCAGGTACTCGTCGCGCGTCACCTCGTAGGCGCCGAGCGTGCCCAGGTGCTCGGTGAGCCATTGGACGTCGAGCAGCGTGACGCCGAGCGCGGCGAGCTCCACCATCAGCCGCACCAGCGCGACCTTCGAGGCGTCGCGGCCGAAGTCCTCGTCGTGGAACATCGACTCGCCCGCGAACAGCCCGCCGACGTGCACGCCGTACAGCCCGCCCACGAGCCTGCCCTCTTCGTCCCAGACCTCGACGGAGTGCACCCACCCCGCCTCGTGGAGGTGCGTGTACGCGGCGCGGATGCGCGAGTCGATCCACCCGCCGTCGCGGTGCGGGTCCGCGCACGCGGCAAGCACGCGCGGGAACGCCGCGTCCACCGTCGTCGTGTACCGGCGCGCCGACTGCCGCAGCGAGCGGGTCACGCGCACCTCCGGGACCCGCATCACGCCGCGGTACATCGGCGACCACCACCCCATCGCCCGCGGGTCCAGCGGCATGGGGAAGACGCCCTGCCGGTAGGCCGCAAGCGCGACGACGGCGTCGAACTCCTCCGAGTAACCGATCAGATCACGGCGCGGCCAATCCTCCGCCCGTCCGAACAGCCCCGCCTCCATTCGCCCAGTCTCGCATCTCCCGCTCCTTTGAGCCGCGCCCGCGCGCGGAGGCGCGTGTCGCTTAGCTTGTTGCTGAACCTCTGACTTGAGCGCGGGGAAACCCGGAGCCGACCCGGTCCCTGCCCTGGCCACGCTCGACGCGGTTGGGGAGGTGTGACAGGCTGGGCTTGTGAGGAGGGTGCCATGAGCGAGAAGAACCAGGTCATCGCGATCAGCGAGGGCATCTCCGCCAACGTCTTCCACGAGATCCTGGAGATCGCCATCGAGGGCAAGGGCAAGCTGCCCGGCGCCAAGCACTCCGCGAAGCAGTTGTTGCTGCAGAAGAACGACGTCGAGGACGCCATCTCCCGGATGATCGCCTCGCACACGGCCATGGCCGGGGGGCAGGGTTTCGCGACGAACTGGGGCGGCTTCTTCGTGAGCCTCGTCACCGCGCCCGCGAACCTGACCGCCGCCGCCTTCCTCCAAGCGCGGCTGGTCTCCGGCATCGCGCATCTGCGCGGCTACGAACTCGCCGATCCTCGCGTCCGCACGGCCATCCTGATGGTGATGCTCGGGCCGAGCACCACCGCGTCGTTGGTGTCGAAGGGCGTGCTGCCGTCGTCGCCGCTGCTGGTGGCCACCGCCCCCGTGTTCGACGCCCGCCTCGACGCCCAGGTCGCCCGCGCGCTCCTCGACCGCTCGCTCAACCAGCTGACGGGCAAGCGCCTCGGCGTGTGGGTCGGCAAGCGCATCCCGCTGGTCGGAGGCGGGGTGGGCGCCGCCGTCGACGGCTGGTCGACGCTGTCCGTCGCCAGGCACGCCATGCACGAGTTCCCCAACCGCCGCCCGCGCCCCTCGGGCTCGGTGACCACCTCTCCTTAAGCCGAGTCCACAGGAAGACTCACCGGCCTTTCGACACGAGCGCGCGCTTCGCTTGCGGCCCGGCTCAAGGAGCGCTAGTGGGACGGGACGACGATCGTCGTGTCCTGCTCGCCCGGCGGGGTCAGCTTCGTGCGGAGTACCACCGGCATTCCGGTGGCCTCCACGACCTCGGAGACACGGGCGGTCACCTCTGCGTCCGCCGCGACGACGGTGATGCGCACGTCGTTGCCGTCTCGCCCGGTCCCAAGCACGATCCCGCCGACGGACTCGACGGCGTCTCGCAGACTCACCACGAGGGCGTCGCGCTTCTCCTCGTCTACCGGGCCGGTGAGCCGCTCGCACACCCGCTCGACCATGACCGCGAACGACGGCCCCTCACCCCCGTCGGCGATGAGCATGGGCGGCCACGCCGATCGGGGCGAGTCCGCGCACAGCGTCGAATACTTGTCCAGCTCGACGCCGGGCATCCCGCCGGGGATCGGCGCGTCGTGGCGCACGAAGGCTCCCCAGTCGCCGTCGGACGGGTCGTACTCGCCGGTCACCGTGTAGTACTGCTCGCTGGTCCGCACGCCGTTCTTCTCCGTGTACGCGATCCCATCCCACGAGAAGTCGCCCTTCAGCGCGGGGCCGTCGCACTGGATCGGGTCGGAGTAGCCGACGGTGAAGCACAACCGCGGGAGCCCGTAGTCACGCTGCCACAGGATCGCCGTGCCGGTCAGGATGCGGAGGCGAGAGCCCGGGTCGGCTGACGTGTCCGGGTCCGGCAGGGTCGAGGGCGAGCTCGACGGCGTCCCCGGGCGCGACGTCGAGGTCGACGGCGACGATGTCGGGTCCGACGGCGCCGGGCTCGTCGACGGCGTGTCCGGGGCGACCGGCGTGAACACGGCGGTGAGGGTGACCGGCACCTCCTCGGCGGCCTTGCGGACCGCGGCCTCGATCTCCGGGGTTGCGATCACCACCTGCACGGTCAGCTCGGGCTTCACGCCGCCGGCGTCGCCAGTCAGGAACTGGCCCTGCGGGAGGGCCGCAACCACGGCGTCGAGCGCCTCCACCCGGCGCTTCTCCGTCGGCGCGTCCGACGACTGCACGCACAGCCCGCCCGGCCACACCGCGCGGAGCTTCTGGAACGCGGCGTCGGCGTCGCCCTGGACCAACACGTTGTAGTTGCCGCTAAGGCCGTCGGAATCCGAGAGCCACGCGGCAACCAGCGGCAGCTTCGCCGTCACCTCGGAGAGCTTCTGCAGCCCGGCCTCCGCCGCGAGGGCGGGGTCCTCGCCCGGCGTCACACCCGCGTCCGGCGAGCCGCCGTCGGCGTACGGGTCGTCGCAGAGCTGCGGGAAGTCGAGTTCGTCGGGCTCCCCCTCGGGCGCGAGGACGACGGGCGCGGTCAGGGTGAAGGAGCCGCCGTCGCCGTCGTCCGGGTCGTAGAAGCCGCGGACGGTGTAGCGCTGATCCGTCCAGCGGAGGCCGCCCTCGTCGTCGAACGCGACCTGCGCCCAGTCGAAGTCGCCCTTGAGCGAAGGGCCTCCGCACTGCGGCGGGTACGACTCGCGGACCGCGCCGAGGCACAGCTCGGGTTCCTCGGCGGTGCCGAAGATCAGGACGTCGCCGGTCACCTCGCCCCCGGGAGCGGCGGGCACAGCCGTGCTCGGCGGCTTGGAGAACACCATCGCGCCGACGGGAACCGCGATGACGGCCAACGCGGCGATGGCAGCAACACCGGCGCGGCGACGGCGGCGCGACCTGCGCACGGCCGCGCCGGCCCACGCGTCGGGGGAGGGGGCCTCGGGGACGACCTGGCCCAGCACCTTCGAGACGTCTTCTTCGTTCATGATTTCAGCTCCTCTGTTGCGGGCGCCGAGACCGAGGCGCGGGCCGACGCGAGCGAACTCTCGCGACCCGGAGCCTCAAGGCCCGGGCTGAGGTGGACGGACCCGCGCAGCTGTTCCAGCGCGCGGTGGGAGTAGGCCTTGACGGTGCCC
>DAONOU010000088.1:0-9372 GCA_035409265.1 Arachnia sp.
CGACGTGGCGTCGGCCGCCTCGACCGTCCTGCGCTCGCCCGTGACCTACCCCGCGCTGCCGGGCCGGGTCGAGCGGATCGAGACCACGGCCGCCGACGGCACGCGCGTCCCCGGCTGGCTCGTCCTCCCCGACGGCGCGTCCGCGGACGACCCGGCCCCGTTGACGCTCTGGGTGCACGGCGGCCCGCTCGGCTCGTGGAACGCGTGGTCGTGGCGCTGGTGCCCGTGGCTGCTCGCCTCTCGCGGGCAGGCGGTGCTGCTGCCCGACCCGGCGCTCTCCACCGGCTACGGTCAGGCCTTCGTTCAGCGGGGCTGGGGGCGCTGGGGCGCCGAGCCGTACACCGACGTCATGGCCCTCACCGACGCCGCGGAGGCCCGCGCCGACATCCGGGGCGGCGAGTCCGTCATGATGGGCGGCTCGTTCGGCGGCTACATGGCCAACTGGATCGCCACGCAGACGGACCGCTTCGCGGCCATCGTGACCCACGCGTCGCTGTGGAACCTGGAGAGCTTCGGCCCGACGACCGACGCGTCCTGGTACTGGGGGCGCGAGCTGAGCCCGGCGATGGTGCGCGAGTACTCCCCGCACCGCTACGCCGACCGGATCTCGACGCCGATGCTCGTGATCCACGGCGACAAGGACTATCGCGTGCCCATCGGCGAGGGTCTCGCGCTGTGGTGGCGGCTGAACGAGCTGCACGACGGCGACCCCGCGGACCTGCGGCACCGGTTCCTGTACTTCCCGGACGAGAACCACTGGATCCTCACGCCGCAGCACGCGAAGGTCTGGTACGAGACCGTGATCGAGTTCCTCGCGGCGCAGCGCGAGGGCCGGGCCTTCGAGGCGCCGGAGCTGCTGTAGCCCCCGGCTGGCGCCCCGCGGCCCGGCTCGACCAGCGGGGTGTCAGCTCATGCCGAGGCGCTCGGCGACGAAGTCGATGTCCTTGTCTCCGCGGCCGGACAGGTTGACGACGATCACGTCGTCGGCGCCGAGCGTCGGGGCGAGCTTCATGGCGTGAGCGACGGCGTGGCTCGACTCGATGGCGGGGATGATGCCCTCGGTGCGGCACAGCAGCTGGAACGCGTCCAGGGTCTCGTCGTCGGTGGCCGTCACGTAGTCGACGCGGCCCAGGTCGCGGAGGTGCGCGTGCTGCGGACCGACGCCGGGGTAGTCGAGGCCCGACGCGATCGAGTGCACCGGCCACGGCTCGCCCGCCTCGTCCTGCAGCACGATCGTCTGCATGCCGTGGAGGACGCCGGGGGAGCCGAGCGTCATGGTCGCGGCGTGGTCGCCGGGGGTGTCGAGGCCGCGGCCCGCAGGCTCGACGCCGTAGATGCGGACCGACTCGTCCTCGAGGAACGCCTGGAACAGGCCCATGGCGTTGGAGCCGCCCCCGACCGAGGCGATCAGCGCGGTGGGCAGCCTGCCCTCCTTCTCCAGCACCTGGCGGCGGGCCTCGCGGCCGACGACGGACTGGAAGTCGCGCACCATCGTCGGGAAGGGGTCCGGGCCGACGACCGAGCCGATGGCGAACATCGTCTCGCCGAAGTCCGCGGCCCAGACGCCGAACGCGGAGTCGACGGCGTCCTTCAGGCACCGCCCGCCGCTCTCGACGGGGACGACCTTCGCGCCCAGCAGCGCCATCCGGACGACGTTGGGGTGCTGCTTCTCGATGTCGATGGCGCCCATGTGGATCTCGCACTCGAGCCCGAGCAGCGCCGCGGCGGTGGCCAGGGCCACGCCGTGCTGGCCCGCGCCGGTCTCGGCGATGACCTTCCGCTTGCCCATCCGCTTGGCGAGCAGGACCTCGCCGAGCGTGTGATTGATCTTGTGTGCGCCGGTGTGGTTGAGGTCCTCGCGCTTGAGGTAGACCTTCGCTCCGCCGAGCTCTGCGGTGAGCCGCTGGGCGAGGAACAGGGGAGAGGGGCGCCCGACGTAGTCGGCGAGCAGCGCCTCGTACTCCTCGACGAACGCCGGGTCGTCCTTGGCGTCGGCGTAGGCGGCGGCAACCTCGGCGATGGGCGCCTCGAGAAACGGGGGAAGGAAACGTCCGCCGTGAGCGCCGAAGAATCCGGCCTCGTCGGCATGGGTGAGCGATGTCATGGGCGGATGTTAGCGCCCCTGTCCCGTGAGCGGGGTCAGAGCGGCGACACCGCCGCGCGCCAGGCGTCGACGACGGCGGGCTCGCCGGTCAGCGACACGTCGGCCTCGCGGCCGCTCAGGTGGAGCAGCAGCTCGGAGGGGAGCCCGGTCACGGTCAGCGGGCGCGGGCCGCGGCCGAGCTGGGCGACGTGGCCGGTGTCGCCGCGGACGAGCCGGACGTGGCCCTTCGTCTTCAGCTGAACCCGGCGGGCGAGCACCTGCGCGACCCGCCACAGGCCGTCCTGCTGGTGCGGCGTCAGCGTCTGCGAGCGCCCGTTGGCGCGCAGCACGTCCTCGTGGTGGATGAAGAACTCGGAAGCCCCCGCGAGCCGGTCGAGCGGCCTCATCAGCGCCGGAGGCGTGCGGATGGCCTCGACAAGCGCGGGGTAGCCCAACTCGTGCAGCGCCTCTAGTTGGATACGCGCCGTCTTCTCCGCGAAACGCGGGAAGCCGATGCCGAGCAGCGCCGCCGGCCGGTGCTCGCGGACGTAGAGATGAGCGGCGAGGTCCTGCGTCTTCCACCCCTCGCACTTGGTCGGGGCGAAGGGCCCGAGCTCGGCGAACAGATCGGCGAGGGCGGTGCGTTGGCGTCGGGCGAAGCTCATGGCGATCAGCCTACTCGCGGCCGCATCGCGTTCCGGCACAATGGTCCCCATGCCTCAGCTCACGTACAACTCCGACGGGCTCATCCCCGCCGTCGCGCAGGACGCCGACACCCATGAGGTCCTGATGATGGCCTGGATGGACGAGGAGGCGCTGCGCCGCACGCTCGCCACCGGCAAGGCCACCTACTGGTCGCGGTCGCGGCGGGAATACTGGGTCAAGGGCGAGACGTCCGGGCATCACCAGGCCGTGGTGAGCGTCGCGGCGGACTGCGACGGCGACACCCTGCTCGTCACCGTCCGGCAGACGGGCGCCGCGTGCCACACCGGCAACCGCACCTGCTTCTTCACGGAGCTGACCGCCGAGGACGCCCAGTGATCATCCAGCCCACGCAGGCGGAGTTCCTCGAACTCGCCGCCGACCGCCGCGTCATCTCCGTCTACGCCAAGCTGCTGGCCGACGACCTCACCCCCGTCGCGCTGTATCGCCAGCTCTGCGGCGAGCGGGAGGGGACCTTTCTCCTCGAGTCCGCCGAGTCCGGCGTGTGGTCGCGGTACTCGTTCGTCGGCGTCAACACCGCAGCCACCCTCACGGAGCGCGACGGCCGCGCCGCCTGGCTGGGCCGCGAGCTCGTCGGCATCCCCGAGGGCGGCGACCCCCTCGCGGTGCTCGGCGAGGTCCTCTCCGAGCTGGCCACGCCGTCAACCCCCGGGCTGCCGCCGTTCCACGCCGGCATGGTCGGCTACCTGGGATACGACGTCGTCCGCCGCCTCGAGCGCCTCCCGGAGACCACCGTCGATGACCTCCGGGTCCCCGAGCTGACCATGATGCTCGCCAGCGAGGTCGCCGTCCTCGACCACCACCGCGGCGAGGTGTGGCTGATCGCCAACGCCATCAACTACAACGCCAGCGACGAGGGCGTCGAGCGCGCCTACGTCGGCGCTGTCGCCGCCGTCGAGCGTATGGCCGAGGCGCTGCGGCGGCCCCGCGAGCCGCTCGTGGTCGAGGAGGGCGAGGCGCGGCCTCCCGAGATCCGGCGTCAGCGCACCTCCGAGGAGTACCAGGCACTGGTCGAGAGGGCCAAGGAGGAGATCCGCGCGGGCGAGGCGTTCCAGATCGTGGTGTCGCAGCGCTTCGACGTGCCCACCGACGCCGACGCCCTCCAGGTCTACCGCGCGCTCCGCCTCACCAACCCCAGCCCGTACCTGTACCTGCTGCGGCTGCCCGGGTTCGCCGTCGTCGGCTCCAGCCCCGAGGCCCTCGTGACGGTGACCGACGGCGTGGCCACCACGCGGCCGATCGCCGGCTCGCGCCCCCGCGGCGCCACGCCCGACGAGGACCGCAGGCTGGCCGACGAGCTGGTCGCCGACCCCAAGGAGAAGGCCGAGCACCTCATGCTGGTGGACCTCGGCCGCAACGACCTCGGCCGCATCTGCGAGCCCGGGAGCGTCACCGTGCACGAGTTCATGAAGGTGCGGCGCTACTCGCACATCATGCATCTCGAGGCGGCCGTGTCCGGCCGCGTGGCGGAGGGCCGCTCGGCGCTCGAGGCCGTGCTCGCGTGCTTCCCCGCAGGCACCCTCTCAGGCGCGCCGAAGGTGCGCGCCATGGAGATCATCGACGAGTTGGAGCTCAGCCGCCGCGGACTCTACGGCGGGGTCGTCGGCTACTTCGACTTCGCGGGCAACGCCGACGTCGCCATCGCCATCCGCACCGCGCTCATGGCCGACGGCGTGGCGCACGTCCAGGCGGGGGCCGGGATCGTGGCCGACTCGGTGCCGGAGTTGGAGGACGCGGAGTGCTCGCACAAGGCGCGCGCCGTGATCTCGGCGATCGGGCGCGCCGAGGCGATGAGCCCGCGGTGATCGGCCGGGCTCCGGTCACTCTTGTCGCCGCGGCGGGGGCGGTGACGGCCGGCATCGCGGCGCAGGCCGCGTCGTCGCCGGTCGGATCGCTGGCCTGGGCGGCGGCCGCGGGCATCGGGCTCTCCCTCATGTTGCGCGGTGCCGGGCTGCGCGTCGTCGGCGTTCTCCTCACCGTGATCGCGGTGATGGGCGCGGGCTGGTCGGTGCAGGCCGGTCAGTGGGTGGCCGCGGCGGGGTTTGCGGTCGCCGCCGTCGCATCGCTGGGGCTCGTGCTGTGGGGGCCGCGCTGGCGGTCCGACCGCGGGTCCGGAGGGGCGCGCGCGCTCGACCCCTGGGCCGCGATGGACAAGGGTGAGGACCCCACCGACGCGCCGACCGATGAACAGGACATGCGCCCGCCCTGCGGGAACGGGTAGGCTCGGCGGGACGTATCCCGCTCACGAAAGGTTCGGCTCATGGCGCGTACCCCGAAGTACTACCACCACGGCCGCAGCCCCGCTGCCTGGACCGGTTCGGTCGCCGCGTCGATCGGGTTCGTGCTGGCTGCCGCCGGCGCGATCATGGGCCCGAACTGGCCGATCGCCATCGCGGGGGGCGTGCTGATCCTGCTCGGCGGCCTCCTGACCATGGTCATGAAGGCCATGGGCTACGGGCAACCGTGACCGTCCTCGACGACATCATCGCCGGAGTACGCACAGACCTCGAACAACGCATGGGTGAGGTGTCCCTCGCCGATGTCGTGCGCGCCGCGGAGACGGCGCCCGCGCCGCTCGACCCTATGCCGCGCTTCCGTGCGCCCGAGCTCGCGGTGATCGCGGAGGTCAAGCGGAGGTCGCCGTCGAAGGGCCACCTGGCCGAGATCGCCGACCCTGCCGAGCTCGCCGCCTCCTACGCGGCGGGCGGCGCGGCCGCGATCTCCGTGTTGACCGAGGCCCGGCGGTTCAACGGCACGCTCGCCGATCTCGACGCCGTCCGGGCGCGGGTCGACGTGCCGGTGCTGCGCAAGGACTTCATGGTCGACGAGTACCAGTTCTTCGAGGCCCGCGCCCACGGAGCCGACCTCGTGCTGCTCATCGTCGCCGCGCTCGACGACGCCGACCTCGCCCGGTTCCTGGCGCTCGCCGCCGACCTGGGCATGACGGCGCTCGTCGAGACCCACACGACCGAGGAGGTCGACCGCGCGCTCGCCGCCGGGGCCGAGCTGATCGGCGTGAACAACCGCAACCTGAAGACGCTCGACGTCGACCTCGACACCTACGCGACCCTCGCCGACCGGATCGGCGACGGCGCGGTGAAGGTGGCCGAGTCGGGCATCCTCGGCCCGGAGGACGTCGAGCGCGTCGCCGGAGCCGACGTCATCCTGGTGGGGGAGGCGCTCGTCAAGCACGGCGATCCGACCAGGGCGATCGCCGACCTCATGTCGGCAGGAAGGGGCACGGCATGAGCCTGCCGACCCAAGACGGCCACTTCGGGAAGTTCGGGGGCCGCTTCGTCCCCGAGGCCCTGCAGGCCGCCCTCACCGAGCTGACCGAGGCCTTCGAGGAGGCCCAAGCCGACCCGTCGTTCCACGCCGAGTTGGCGCAGCTGCAGCGCGACTACGCCGGCCGCCCGACCCCCATCACCGAGGCCCGCAACTTCTCCGAACACTGCGGCAACGCGCGCGTCCTGCTGAAGCGCGAGGACCTCAACCACACGGGCGCGCACAAGGTCAACAACGTGCTCGGCCAGGCGCTGCTCACCAAGCGCATGGGCAAGACGCGGGTGATCGCCGAGACCGGCGCGGGCCAGCACGGCGTCGCGACGGCGACCGCCGCCGCCCTGCTCGGCCTCGAGTGCCGCGTCTACATGGGGGAGGTCGACACCCAGCGCCAGGCGCTGAACGTCGCCCGCATGCAGCTGCTCGGCGCCGAGGTGTACGCCGTCGCGGCCGGCTCGCGGACGCTGAAGGACGCGATGAACGAGGCCATGCGCGACTGGGTGACCACCGTCGACAACACGCACTACCTGATCGGCACCGTCGGCGGCCCGCACCCGTTCCCGTACCTGGTGCGCGAGCTCCAGCGCGTGATCTCCACCGAGGCCCGCCAGCAGATGCTCGAGGCCTACGGCGCGCTGCCGGACTACGTCGCGGCCTGCGTCGGCGGCGGCTCGAACGCCATCGGCATGTTCTACGACTTCATCCCCGACGAGTCGGTGCGGCTCTACGGCTTCGAGGCCGAGGGCGACGGCATCTCGACCGGCCGCCACGCCGCGACGATCACCGCGGGCAGCCCCGGCGTCCTGCACGGCGCGCGCACCTTCGTGCTGCAGGACGAGGACGGCCAGACCATCGAGTCGCACTCGATCTCCGCAGGCCTCGACTACCCGGGCGTCGGCCCGGAGCACGCGTGGCTCGCCGAGACCGGCCGCGCCGTCTACGAGCCCATCACCGACGACGAGGCCATGGAGGCCTTCCGCCTCCTCACCCGCACCGAGGGCATCATCCCCGCGATCGAGTCCGCGCACGCCGTCGCCGGGGCCATGTGCCTCGGCCGCCGCCTCGCGGAGGAGGACCCGACGGCGGAGCCCACCATCCTCGTGTGCCTCTCGGGCCGCGGCGACAAGGACGTGGCGACGGCGTTCGAGTACTTCGGGCTGCCCGGCACGCCCGACAAGACGGTTGGAGGCCTGGAATGACGTTCACCGACCCGGCCCGGCTGGGCATCAGCGGCGCCACCGTCGCCCGCTGCCTGGGCGAGGGCCGCCCCGCGATGGTCGCCTACCTGCCCGTCGGCTACCCGTCGGTCGCCGACTCGCTGGACGCGGTCCGCGCCGTCGTCGAGGGCAGCGACGGGCGCGGCGCCGACATCGTCGAGATCGGCATCCCGTACTCCGACCCGCTGATGGACGGCCTCGTCATCCAGCACGCGACGGCGAAGGCCCGCGCCCGCGGGGTGCGGACGCGCGACGCGTTCGCCGCCGTCGAGGCCGCCGCCGACGCCGGCGCGACGCCGATGGTGATGACGTACTGGAACCTGATCGAGGCCTACGGCGCCGACGCGTTCGCTCGCGACCTCGCCGCGGCCGGGGGAGCGGGCACCATCACGCCGGACCTGCCTCCGGACGACTGCCCCGAGTGGTTCGCCGCCACGGACGCGCACGGGCTCGACCGCGTGTTCCTGATCGCCCCGTCGTCCGTCGACGAGCGGATCGCGCTCACCATGTCGTCCTGCCGCGGCTGGGTCTACGCGTCCAGCGTCATGGGCGTCACGGGCGCCCGGGCCGCGACGTCGGACGCCGCGCCCGTCATCGTCGAGCGCGCCCGCGCCATCGACCCGACGCTGCCCATCGGCATCGGCCTCGGCGTCAGCAACGGCGCCCAGGCCGCGGAGATCGGCGCGTACGCCGACCTGGTGATCGTCGGCTCGGCGCTGCTCAAGTGCCTGGACTCCGACGGTGCGGACATGCCCGGCGACCTCGCCACGCTCCGCGCGCTCGCGGGCGACCTGGCCGCGGGCGTCGACAGGTCGCGCCGGTGATCCGTCGCCGCACGCTGCTGGGGCTGGGCGCGCTTGGCCTCGTCGCGGCGTGCGGCGCGGACGACACCCCTCCGGTCACGGGGCCGTCCAAGGGCCCCTGGCACGGCACGCACCTCGACGGCGGCGGCGCGCCGCTGCCCGACGTCACGCTCACCGACCAGCACGGAAACCCATTCAACCTGGCGACCGACCCCACGACGAAGGCCGTCGCCCTGTTCTTCGGCTACACCAACTGCCCCGACGTCTGCCCCGGCATCCTGGCCGACATGGCGACGGCGAAGCGCCGCCTGCCTGCGGACATCGTCGACGACGTGACCCTGATCCTGGTCACCACCGACCCTGCCCGCGACACCCCTGAGGCGCTGAAGGAGTACCTGTCGAGGGTCGACGAGTCCTTCGTCGGCCTGACCGGCGACTTGGACGTCATCAAGCCGACGGCGCTCAGCCTGGGCATCGACATCTCCGAGGGCACGCAACTCCCCAGCGGCGGCTACGAGGTCAACCATGGCAGCTACGTCCTCGGCTTCGGCGAGGACCGGAAGCTGACCGTCCTGTGGAACCAGGCCTCGATCAACGACCTGAAGGAAGACCTCGCTCGCCTCATCGCTCGGTGAGCCGCCACGCGCCGGTTGAGCGGCCAGGCTCGCTGCTCGGTGGGCCGCCACACGCTCGTTGAGCCGCGCCGAAGGAGCGCAGCGACGCTGAGCCGCTACACGCTCGTTGAGCCGCGCCGAAGGAGCGCAGCGACGCAGCGCGTGTCGAAGCGTTGGTTGGCTGAACGACCAGCTGGGCCACCGAGCCGAGGTGCGTGTATCCGATGACTCCGGAGTATTGACGCAGAGATGGGGCTCCTGTGCCCTACAGGGCAGGATCGGGGCTGTTGTGCGTCAAAACTCCGGGTACGTCCAGTAGGCCATGCGATGGGAAGGCTTTGTCGCTCGCGCCCCTCCTCGTTGCGGACACACGTGGCTGATGTGTAGGCGGTTAAGCGATGTGCGATGGCATCGAGGACCACAGAGTCGAACCGCGGTGGGAGCGTAGACTGCGGACATGACAGCGGGCATGGAAGAAGTCACACACCTGGCGTTGACGCTCCCAGCGGCCCAGCGCGCTCAGGTGGCCAACGCGCTGCCGGCGAGCTTGGACGACGTGGCGGATCCGGCCGCGAGGTTGTTCAGTCGCGCCTGACGCGATTGTGTCGAAGGATTCGATTGGCGGCCTCGGTGGCTGTCAGCCCGGCCGT
>DAONOU010000089.1:0-9356 GCA_035409265.1 Arachnia sp.
ACCCTTCCCGACGGCACGCGCACCGACCTGGCCATCGTCGACGGCGCGATCGCGGCCGAGGCGCCTTCCGGGGCCGAGGTCGTCGACGCCGAGGGCCTGGTCGCGCTGCCCGGCCTGGTCGACGTCCACGTGCACCTGCGCGAGCCCGGGCGCGAGGACACGGAGACGGTCCGCACCGGATCGGAAGCCGCCGCGCGGGGCGGGTTCACCGCCGTCTGCGCCATGGCCAACACCCAGCCGGTCACCGACACCGCCGAGAAGGCCGAGCACGTCCACGACCTGGGCGTGCAGGCCGGGCTGGTCGACGTCGCGGTGATCGGCGCCGTCACCAAGGGGTTGAAGGGCGAGGAGCTGGCCGAGCTCGGGCTGATGAACCGCTCGCGCGCCCGCTCCACGATGTTCTCCGACGACGGCGTGTGCGTCATGAACCCGCAGCTGATGCGCCGCGCGCTGGAGTGGGTCAAGCCGTTCGGGGGCGTCATCGCGCAGCACTCGCAGGACGCCTACCTCGCCGGTCCTGGCGCGTGCTGCCACGAGGGCGAGCTATCCGGCCGCCTGGGCCTGGGCGGCTGGCCCGCCGTCGCCGAGTCGACGATCATCGCGCGCGACGTGCAGCTGGCCGAGGCCACCGGGTCGCGCCTGCACGTGTGCCACATCTCGACGGCCGAGGGCGTCGAGGTCGTCCGGTGGGCCAAGCGGCGCGGGATCGACGTGACCGCCGAGGTCACCCCGCACCATCTGCTGCTCGGCACGGAGAACCTGACCGGCTACGACACGGTCTACAAGGTGAACCCGCCGCTGCGCACCTCGGAGCACATCGAGGCCGTGCGCGAGGCGCTCGCCGACGGGACGATCGACGTCGTCGCCACCGACCACGCGCCGCACGCCACGCAGGACAAGGACCACGCCTTCGTCGACGCCCGCCCGGGCATGCTGGGGCTGGAGCAGGCGTTGGCCGTGGTGATCGAGACGATGGTGAACCCGGGTCGGCTGGACTGGGCCGGCGTCGCCCAGCGGATGAGCCACACGCCCGCGCGCATCGCGGGGCTTTCGGGTCAGGGCCGACCTGTCGCCGTCGGCGAGCCCGCGAACCTGGTGCTGGTCGACCCGTCGCGCACCGGGACGGTGGACAGGGACGCGTCGTCGTCGCTGAGCCGCAACAACCCGTACCACGGCCTCACGCTGCCCGACCCGGTCGTCGCGACGTACCTCCGCGGGAGACGGACGTACGGCGCTTAGGAGTCGGATGTTGGTTCACCGGTGACCCAACATCCGACTCCTAAGAAAACACAAGCCGTCCAGAGCCGACGGCGAGGTGGCCACCGCCCCGCCACATGTCCAGCAGCGCGGCCTGAAGCCGGGAGGTCGCGGTGAGCGTCGGCAGCAGCACGTCGAGCTGCCGGTCGAACAGCCACGAATGACAGACGGCCTCGCGCAGCGGTCCGACCTCGGGATACGCGGCCTGCATGGTCTCGCGGGCGCGGGCCAGCGAGGCGCGCACCGCGTCGAGGCCCATCGCTCCCTCCGCGGGGATGTGGGTGTTCAGCACCCACCCCTCGCCCTCCCGGATCAGCTCGTACTGGAGCCGACCCAGCTGCGCGAACCCGCCGCGCCACACCGTCTCCACCCACGAGTAGTCGGAGAGCCCCGGTCGGCCCGTGAGCCGGACCGTCTTTTCGACCTGGCGCCGGATCTCGCCGAGCGTCGCGGCGCGGGCGCCGTCGTCGATCCCCCGCTCCCGCAGGGAGCGATCGACCTCGGGGAGGACGGCGAGCAGCGCCACCAGCGGCACGGAGCCCCGCCCGGGGCCGAGGTCGGCGTCATCAGGAGCGAACACCGTCCCCCGCTCGCCGTACCTGCCCACCTGGTCGGCCAGGGCCGCGGCGAGCTCCTCCGCGCGGGCGCGCGCCGCCTCGTCGGCCATGACCGCGCGCAGCAGCCCGAGGAGATCGGCCTCGTGCTCCGGGGCGACCCGTGCCGCGCCCAACAACTGCTCCGGCGTCGGATGCGATGTCATTGACTCTCCTCCCCTGAGTGACTCCCACCCTAGTGCCGCGTGTATGGCGCATCCGGGCGCCGTGGCGAGGACGGCACTAGGATCGGCTGGCACCCGCAACTCTGGAGGTATTGATGACTGACCTGGCGAACGTCGGCGTGATCGGCATGGCCGTGATGGGCTCGAACCTGGCGCGCAACCTGGCGCACCACGGGCACCGCGTGGCGATTTACAACCGCACCACCGCGAAGACCGACGCCGTCATGGCCGAGCACGGCACCGAGGGCGACTTCCGTCCCGCCGTCGACCTGCCCGAGTTCGTCGCGTCGCTGGAGCAGCCCCGTCGGATCATCATCATGGTCCAGGCCGGCGCGGGCACCGACGCCACCATCGACGCGCTGGTCCCCCTGCTCGACGAGGGCGACATCGTCGTCGACGGCGGCAACGCGTTCTTCGAGGACACCCGACGCCGCGAGAAGGCGCTGCGCGAACACGGCCTGCACTTCGTCGGCGCGGGCATCAGCGGCGGCGAGGTCGGCGCGCTCGAGGGGCCGTCGATCATGCCGGGCGGGTCGCCGGCCTCCTACGAGGCACTGGGGCCGATCCTCGAGTCCATCGCCGCCCAGGTCGACGGCGAGCCCTGCTGCACCTACATCGGCACCGACGGCGCGGGCCACTTCGTGAAGATGGTGCACAACGGCATCGAGTACGCCGACATGCAGTTCATCGGCGAGGCCTATGAGCTGCTGAAGGGCCTCGGCCTCAGCCACACCGAGATGGCCGACGTCTTCGCCGCCTGGAACACCGGCGACCTCGACTCCTACCTGATCGAGATCACCGCAGAGGTGCTGCGCAAGGTCGACGCCACCACCGGCAAGGCGCTCGTCGAGGTCATCGTCGACGCCGCGGGCATGAAGGGCACCGGCACGTGGACGGTGCAGTCGGCGCTGAACCTCGGCACGCCGGTCAACACGATCGCCGAGTCGGTGTTCGCCCGCGCCGTCTCGTCGTCGCCCGCGCTGCGCGCCGCGGCGCAGAAGGCCCTCGCCGGCCCAGACGGCACCATCGCCGTCGCCGACCGCGACGCGTTCGTCGAGCAGATCCGCCAGGCGCTGTGGGCGTCGAAGGTCGTCGCTTACGCGCAGGGCCTCGACGAGATCCGCATGGCGGCCGAGGAGTACGGCTGGGACATCAACGTCGGCGAGGTCGCCAAGATCTGGCGCGGCGGCTGCATCATCCGCGCGAAGCTGCTGGAGCGCATCCGCTCGGAGTACGCGGCCAACCAGCTCGTGACGCTGCTGGAGGCGCCGTCGGTCGCCGCCGGGCTGGCGGACGCGCAGGACGCGTGGCGCGAGGTCGTCGCGGTGGCCGTCAAGGCCGGCATCCCCGTCCCCGGGTTCGCCGCCGCCGTCGCCCACTATGACCAGGCCCGCGCGCCGCGCCTGAACGCGGCCCTCACCCAGGGCCTGCGCGACTACTTCGGCGCACACACCTACCGCCGGATCGACCGCGAGGGCACCTTCCACGTGAACTGGAGCACCGACGGCGCCGAGATCCAGGAGTCGTGAGCAGCGAAGGGCTCGTGTTGTCGACGGAGCGCCTGACGCTCCGTCGGATGGTCGAGGCGGACCTGCCGGATCTCGCGGCGATCCTGCAGGACGCCCGGACAATGGTCGCCTACGAGGGGCCGTTCAGCGACGCCGAGGTGCGCGCCTGGCTGGAGCGGATGCGGGAGCGCGACCGCACCGACAGGTTCAGCATGTGGGCGGTCCAGCTGAACGGCATCGGCCCGATGATCGGGCAGTGCGGCGTGACGCGGCAGGCTGTCGAGCAGGAGCAGGTCATCGAGGTCGGCTACCTGTTCAACCGCGCGCACTGGCATCGCGGCTACGCCGTCGAGGCCGCGCGGGCGTGCCGCGATTGGGCGTTCCGGGAACTCGACGCCGACAACGTCCACTCGATCGTTCGCGACACGAACGTGCCGTCGATGAACGTGGCCATTCGCAACGGGATGACGGTGCGTCGCCGCTTCGTGAAGCACTACCGCGGCGTGGACATGCCGCACTTCGACTTCGCCATCGACCGCGCTCGGTGGGAGTCGTTCGCCTGAACCGCAATCCCTCATTGCGGCTGCTTCCGTCCGGAATTCGCGGCAAGTCCGGTTACTGCGGTTGCGTGCGTCCCTATAGGGACGCACGCAACCGCGTTGCTGTCGATCGGGCCCGAGAGCCGACGCAGGCAGCCGCGCTGACGCTGTCTGCTCAGAAGTCCCGACAACGAGCGGTTACTCCGTCCCGGTCGCGGGCTTGGTCCAGGCGATGGTGTGGCGGAACCCGAGGTGACGGCGCAGGACCGCGCCGGGCATGACGGACTGGACGACGGCCGTGAGTTCGCCGAGCGACATCGTCGGATCCTTGACCGGGAAGGGGTCAGGCTGGATCCCGGCTCTACTCGGCCAGGGATGCTTGACCAGCCCGATCAAGGGATTCGTGACCATCGACGCGACGTCCCACAGGTGGTCGCCAACTGTCACCGGCGCCGCCAGGCCGACGCAGAGGAAGCGGCCACCCGGGGCCAGCAGTCGCCGCACGTCGCGCAGCGCCTCCTCGACAGGGAGGTGGTGCAGCACCGCGACCATCGTCACGGCGTCGAACGGCCCGTCGACCTCGTTCCACGACCGGTCGGTGACCGAGACGTTAGCCAGCCCGCCGCAACGGGCCGCAGCCTGCGCGCGCATCGCCGCGTCCACGTCGGCCCCGACGGCCCGGCCGACGTGAGGCGCAAGGGCTGCGAGCAGCTCGCCCCGACCGCACCCGACGTCGAGCACAGATCGGCACGGCTCAGGCAGATTCGCCAGGATCCAGCTGTGGAAATGGTCGTTGTGGCTCCACGGATGCCGAGCGTTCAACCGCCGCATGCCGTCCAGGAGTGAGCGGCCGACGAAATCACTGATCCTATGTCCGGGCATCGCCCCATCCTCGCAGCAGCGGCTGCTTTCGTCGTCCCGCCCTCTTGTCGGCGAGCACGGCACAGGCGTTGACATAAAGCTGGCTATACGGCCAGCCCTGCGATATATGTCGAGGGTTGGCTGTATAGCCAGCGTTGTGCGCGTCAGACGGTCCAGCCGCGGCTGAGGGTCTTCTTCGCGAGCCAGTACTTGTCGTCGCCCACGACGAAGTGCCCGTCGCCGTCCCAGCGCGTAGACAGTTCCCGGCTTTCCAGTTGGTCCTTGGTCACGGTGACGAGGAGCTGCCGATCGCGGAGGTCGACGAGGAAGTGCGCCGCATACTTATCGACGGCGTCGATCCCGCGCAGGAACTCAGCGGGCATCACCAACTCGACCAGCCACGCCCACCAGCTGCGCCGCACGGTCCGGAGCACCTCATCGATCGACGCGGCATCGGGATACCGCGCCTCGACGGCAAGCAGCCGCGCGCGCCGCCTCGGCGTGTAGTCCCTCAGGTCGACCGGCTCGATGAGCACGGCGCCGGAGACCGGCTCGTCGCCGGCAACGAGGTAGTCGACGCTGACCCCGAACAGCGCGGCGAGCGCCTTGAGGTTCTCGATGTCGGGGATGCCGGCGTCGGCCTCCCACTTGGTGATCGCCTGGCGCGAAACCATCAGCTTCGTGGCCAGCTGCTGCTGCGTGAGATTGGCCTCCTGGCGGGCCGCGCGGAGCTTGCTTCCCAACGTCATGATCGTCTCTTTCTGTTCGTGGAGCGGTGACAACCACGGTGCCACCCTGATCCCCACACCGGCCATTCTGGCAGGGCCACGTACCGTGGCACGCCCGCCACGGACGCGGTCCCCCTTGTCAGGCCCGAATTGTCGAGGACTCATCTGATCCGATGTCTAGACACTTCAGCGCGACACAACCTGGTCGAACATGACGATCAGCAAGGAAAGGTCGCTCGTCTCAGCCGCCAGGCGCGAGGCCACGTCGTTGATCGCTCCCACGCTCTGGATAGTGTGTGGTGCCGAGGCGAAGGTCGACGAGGTCAGTCAAGCCCATATCGTGCACGCGCCCGCGCTACGAGTTCCGCAGAATCTGCCCTGCCCGCGACGTAGTCTTCGGCATCCGCCTGCGTCAGCCCTCGGCTTATGGCCGTCGGGCCAGTGCCGTCCCGGCGGCTTGTCGGTGGGCGGTGGCAGACTGCACCCATGGTCGATCCGCTGGCACGCTTCTCGCCTCCCACGAGGGAGTGGTTCGCGAGCGTTTTCGCCGCGCCGACGGCGGTGCAGGCCGAGGCGTGGCGGGCCATCGCCGCCGGTGAGCACGCGCTCGTCGCCGCGCCGACCGGGTCAGGTAAGACGCTGGCCGCCTTCCTCTGGGCCATCGACTCGCTGGGGTCGGGCACTGTGGCTGGGAACGGGACCCGGGTGGTGTACGTCTCGCCGCTGAAGGCGCTCGGGGTCGACGTCGAGCGCAACCTGCGCGCGCCGCTGACCGGGATCAGGCTTGCAGCTGAGCGGCTCGGCACGCCCCTGGCCGACGTGACGATGGGCGTGCGCTCGGGGGACACGACGTCGAGGGAGCGCGCCGCGCTGCTGCGGCGGCCGCCGGACATCCTGATCACCACGCCCGAGTCGCTGTACCTCATGCTGACCAGCTCCGCGCAGCAGACGCTCACCGGCGTCGAGACCGTGATCGTCGACGAGATCCACGCCGTCGCGGGCACCAAGCGCGGCAGCCACCTCGCCCTCAGCCTGGAGCGCCTCGACGCGCTGGTCGGTCGCGACGTGCAGCGCGTCGCGCTGTCGGCAACGGTGCGGCCGATCGAGCGCGTCGCGGCCTTCCTCGGCGGGGACCGCCCCGTCACGGTCGTCGCCCCGCCCGCGGAGAAGCGCTGGGACGTCACCGTGCGGCTGCCCGTCGAGGACATCGCGGACCCCGGGCCGCCGCCGGGCACGGCCGCCGCCACCGATCCCCTCCTCGCCGGGCCCGGAACCGACACGCTCACGGCCGACTCGGCGTCGGGCAACTCCATCTGGCCGCACATCGAGCAGCAGGTGTACGAAACGGTGAAGAAGGGGCGCTCGACGCTGGTCTTCACCAACGGCAGGCGTACGGCCGAGCGGCTGACAGCACGGCTGAACGAGTTGTGGGCCGAGGAGCACGACCCGGCGACGCTCCCGCCGATCCCCGCGCGCCCGCCGGCGCAGATCATGGCGCAGTCGGGTGCCGGACGTGGCGCGCCGCTGGTCATCGCCCGGGCGCACCACGGCTCGGTCAGCAAGGAGCAGCGCGCCCAGGTCGAGGCGGCGCTGAAGTCCGGAGAGCTGCGCTGCGTCGTCGCGACCAGTTCCCTGGAGCTCGGCATCGACATGGGCGCGGTGGACCGCGTCATCCAGGTGTCCGCGCCGCCGTCGGTGGCGAGCGCGCTGCAGCGGATCGGGCGCGCGGGGCACGTCGTCGGCGCCGTGAGTTCGGGCGACGTGTACCCGCTGCACCGCGGCGATCTCGCGGCCGCCGTCGTCACCACCGAGCGGATGCTGAGCGGGCAGATCGAGGAGCTGCGCATCCCGCGGGCGCCACTGGACGTGCTGGCGCAGCAGACGGTGGCCGCCGCGGCCGGTGCCGGGGAGGCGGGCCTCGACGTCGAAGAATGGTTCACGACGGTGCGGCGGGCCCAGCCCTACGCCTCGCTCGACCAGGCGCTCCTGGACTCGGTCGTCGAGCTGCTGACCGGCGCCTACCCGTCGGCCGACTTCGGCAACCTCCGCGCGCGTCTCGTCCTGGGCGACGACAACCGGCTCTACCCGCGGCCCGGCGCGCTCCGGTTGGCCGCGACGTCGGGCGGCACCATCCCCGACCGCGGGCTCTTCGGGGTCTTCCTCGCGGGCGACGAACAGGGCGCGCGGCGCGTCGGCGAGCTGGACGAGGAGATGGTCTACGAGTCGCGCGTGGGCGACGTCTTCACGCTCGGCGCAACGTCCTGGCGGATCGAGGAGATCACCCGCGACCAGGTGCGGGTCTCCCCCGCCCCCGGCAACACCGGACGGCTCCCGTTCTGGAAGGGCGACGACGAAGGGCGCCCCGCCGAGATCGGGCGCCAGATCGGCCGACTCCAGCGCGAGGCTGCGCGGGCCCCCGAGCGGCTCGATGGCGCCTATCTGGACGAGCACACCCGCGCCAACCTCGCCCGCTACCTGGCCGAGCAGCGGGCAGCCACCGGCGTCGTGCCCGACGAGGCCACCGTCGTCCTCGAGCGGTTCCGCGACGAGCTGGGTGACTGGCGCGTCGTCGTGCACTCGCCACTGGGTCGGCGCGTGCTGGCCGCGTGGGCGCTCGTCATCGGCGAGGCGCTGTCCCGCGACGCCGGCCTCGACATCCAGCCGATGGCCGCCGACGACGGCATCGTGTTCCGCCTCCCCGACGCCGATGCCGTGGAACGGCTGTCGGAGTTCCTGGTGCCGGATCCCGACGAGGTGGCCCAGATCGTCACCGAGCAGGTGGGCGGCACCGCGCTGTTCGCGGGCCGGTTCCGCGAGTGCGCCGCGCGCGCCCTCCTGCTGCCGCGGCCGAACCCGGGCAAACGCGCCCCGCTCTGGCAGCAGCGGCAGCGCTCCGCCCAGCTGCTGGAGGTCGCCCGGCACCATCCGCGGTTCCCCATCGTGCTGGAGACGGTGCGCGAGGTCACCCAGGACGTCTACGACGTGCCCGGGCTCGTTGAGCTGGCCCGCGCGCTCCGTTCCGGCGGGGTGCGCCTCGTGGAGGTCGTCACCGAGCAGCCCAGCCCGTTCGCCGCCACCCTCCTCTTCCGCTATCCCGGCGCGTTCCTCTACGACGGCGACACCCCGCTCGCCGAGCGCCGCGCCGCGCTGCTCTCCCTGGATCCCGAGCTGCTGGCCGCCGCGCTCGGCACCCTCGACCTGCGCGAGCTGCTCGACCCGGAGGTCGTCGAGGAGGTCGCCGCCGAGCTGCAGCACACCGCGCCCTCGCGCCGCGCGACGACGGTGGACGCCCTCTCCGACCTCCCGCGCATCCTCGGCCCCATTCCGCTCAGCGGCTTGTCGGAGCGGGTCGACGGCCTCGACCTCGACGACGCGATCCCCGCCCTGGGCGCGCGGGCCGCCGTTGTGCAGCTCGCCGGAGAGCCGCACCTCGTCGCCGCCGCCGACCTCAGCCTCCTCCGCGACGCGCTCGGCATCCCCGTCCCGCCCGGCCACTCGGGCGCCCTCCCGGCGGAGGGCCGCGATCCGCTCACGCAGCTGGTGGCGCGGTTCGCCCGCACCCACGGGCCGTTCACGGCCGCCGAGGTGGCCGCGGCCTTCGGCCTGGGCGTGGCCACCGTCGGCCTCGTCCTGGAGCGGGAGACCGCGGCGCGGCGGCTGATGACCGGGCGGTTCACGCCAGGCC
>DAONOU010000090.1:0-3240 GCA_035409265.1 Arachnia sp.
GCTTCCAGGAAGACGACGTCGCCGAGGTCGGCGCCGTGCTCGCCATCGTCGGCGAGGCGAGCGAGTCGGCCGCTCCCGCGGAGCCCGCGGCCCCCGCCCCGTCGGCCGAAGCCGTCGAGCAGGTTGAGGAGGCCGCCGAGGTCGCGTCCGACGCCGCCCAGGCCGAGGCCGTCGTCGAGGCCGCACCCCCGGCCGCGCCTGCCGCGGCCGCATCCGGCACCGAGGTCACCCTGCCCGCGCTCGGCGAGTCCGTCACCGAGGGCACCATCTCTCGTTGGCTGAAGGCGGTCGGCGACACCGTCGAGGCCGACGAACCGCTCCTCGAGGTCTCCACCGACAAGGTCGACACCGAGATCCCCTCCCCCGCGGCCGGCACCCTGCTGGAGATCCGCTTCCAGGAAGACGACGTCGCCGAGGTCGGCGCCGTGCTCGCCATCGTCGGCGACGCCGCTGCCGCGCCCGCCGCCCCGGCCCCGGTTCCGGAGCCCGCACCCGCTCCGGAACCGACGCCCGCCCCGCCTGCTCCTGCGGCGCCTGCTCCGGCTCCTGTCGCCCCCGCGGCGCCCGCCCCTGCTGCCCCCGCCCCGGCCGCGCCCGTCGCGCACTCGCCGGCGGTCGCGGACGCCGTCGCCCGCCGCGCCGCGGAGGCCGCGCCGGACGGCACCTACGTGACGCCGCTCGTGCGCAAGCTCGCCAAGGAGCACGGGGTCGACCTCGGCTCGCTCACGGGCACCGGCGTCGGCGGCCGCATCCGCAAGCAGGACGTGCTCGAGGCGGCCGAGGCCGCCAAGAAGGCCGCCGCCGCACCCGCCCCCGCTGCCCCGGCTCCGGCCGCAGCCGCCCCGGCTGCGCCGACGCCGAAGGCTCCCGCGGCGCCGTCGCCGGTGCGCGGGACCACGGAGAAGCTCAGCCGCATGCGCAAGGTCATCGCCGCGCGCATGGTGGAGTCTCTCCAGGTCGCGGCGCAGCTGACGGCCACCGTCGAGGTCGACGTCACGGCGATCAGCCACATCCGCGGCAAGGTGAAGGACGACTTCAAGAAGCGCGAGGGCGTCTCGCTCAGCTACCTGCCGTTCATCACCATGGCCGCGGTCGAGGCGCTGAAGCAGTTCCCGGTGATCAACGCGCAGATCGACACCGAGGCCGGCACCGTGATCTACCCCGACGGCGAGCACATCAGCATCGCCGTCGACACGGACAAGGGCCTGATGGTCCCGGTGATCGCGAACGCGGGCGAGCTGAACCTCACCGGCCTCGCGAAGAAGATCGCCGACATCGCGGCCCGCACGCGGGCAAGCAAGGTCGAGCCCCACGAGCTGTCGGGTGGCACGTTCACCATCACGAACTACGGCTCGGCGGGCACGCTCTTCGACACGCCGATCATCAACCAGCCGCAGTCGGCCATCCTCGGCACCGGCGCGCTCGTGAAGCGCCCGGTCGTCGTCGAGGACCGCTTCGGCAACGAGTCGATCGCGGTGCGCCACATGATGTACCTGTCGCTGAGCTACGACCACCGTCTCATCGACGGCGCGGTCGCCGCCCGCTTCCTGAGCGCCGTCAAGGAGCGCCTGGAGGACGGCGACTTCGGCGGCGAGCTCGGCCTCTGAGGCCCGCTCAGGAGAGCTGATCGATCGGCGCCGGCCTACGGCGCGCCATTGATCAGCACCTCGCTAACTGGCTGACTCTCCGGCCCCGGGCGCCGCTTCGGCGCCCGGGGCCGGTGCTTTTCAGGAGACCTACATGCAATACCCCGCGGCGCACACGCCCGAGGAGTTCGCCGCACGCGTGGCGGCCGTCCGCGCACGCATCGACGCCGCCGCCGCCCGCGCCGGCCGAGACCCAGGTGAGGTGCGCCTGCTTCCGGTAAGCAAGACGGTCCCTTCGGACCGGCTCCGCGCCGCCGTCGCCACCGGGATGACCCTCCTGGGCGAGAACAAGGTCCAGGAGGCCGCCCGCAAGTCGCAGGAACTGGTCGACCTCGGCGTCTCCTGGGCCCTGATCGGACACCTGCAGACCAACAAGGCCCGCGATGTCGTCGCGTTCGCCACCGAGTTCCACGCGCTGGACTCGGTGCGCCTCGCGGAGGCCCTCGACCGCAGGCTCCGGGCCGCGGGCCGCGGCCTCGACGTCTTCGTCCAGGTGAACACGTCCGCCGAGGAATCGAAGTCCGGCCTCCCGCCCGAGGAGGTCCTGGGCTTCCTCGCCGAGCTCCCCCGGTTCGAGACACTGCGCGTGCGCGGCCTCATGACGCTGGCCATCCGCAGCGACGACGCCGAGCGTGTCCGCGCCTGTTTCCGCCTGCTGCGCGCGCTCCGCGACCGGGCCCGCGACCAGGACCTGATCGGCCCCGGCGAGCTCTCCATGGGCATGTCCGGCGATTATGAGATGGCCATCGAAGAGGGCGCGACCACCGTCAGGGTCGGGCAGGCCATCTTCGGCGCACGTCTGATTGGATAGACCCCGTGATTATCGGGATGGGCACGATCGTGAACGTGGCGACCGTGGTCGTGGGCGCACTGCTGGGCATCGTCCTCGGTAACCGGATCCCGGAACGCACCAAGGAGACCGTGACGTCGGTCCTCGGGCTCTTCACCCTTGTCATCGGCGGGCTGTCCGTCGTGGCGATGAACTCCGAGGCGCTGAAGGGCGAGGTCGGATCGTCGGCGATGATCGTGGTGCTCGCCGCCCTCCTGGTCGGCGCCGTGCTCGGCACCTGGCTGCAGGTCGAGTACCGGCTGGAGCAGTTCGCCACCTGGATCCGCTCCCGGTTCGCGGCCACCGGCGACGCCGCCCGGTTCGTCGACGGCATGGTCACCTCCACGCTGCTGTTCTGCGTCGGCCCGCTCGCCATCCTGGGCTCGATCTCCGACGGCCTCGGCCTCGGTGCCGATCAGCTCTACGTCAAGGCGATCCTCGACGGCTTCGCCGCGATGGCCTTCGCCTCCACCCTCGGCTGGGGCGTCCTCGCCGCGGCTCCCGCCGTCGCGCTCGTCCAGGGCAGCTGGACGGTCGTCGGCTACTTCGCCGGCGACGTCCTGAGCGTCGCCCAGGTCGACGCGCTGTCCGCCGCAGGCGGCGTCATCCTGCTGGCCCTCGGCCTCCGCCTGCTGAACGTGAAACAGATCCCCGTCGGCGACCTCCTCCCCGCCCTGTTCCTCGCCCCCGCACTGGTTCCCCTCGCTGCAGTTTTCGCCTAGCCGACTCGCGGACTTGCCCATCGCCCCCTCCAACGAGCGCGGG
>DAONOU010000090.1:3340-9251 GCA_035409265.1 Arachnia sp.
CATGGAGCAGCTGAGCCCGCGGGCGATGGCGAAGCGTCGGCAGATCACCGACGCCGGGCGGGCGCTGTTCCTCAGCCAGGGCTTCACGCGCACCTCGATGGACGCGGTCACGGCCGAGGCCGGGGTCAGCAAGCAGACGCTGTACGCATACTTCCCGAGCAAGGACGAGCTGCTGATCGCGATCCTGGCCGAGTCCCTGCACGTCCTCGGGGACCAGCCCGACGGGCACGCCCCGCGGACCCGGGAAGAGCTCCGCGCCGCGCTCGTCGACTTCGGCGAGCGGCTCCTCGACACCATGCTCCGCGAGGACTCCATCGCCATCCTGCGCCTGCTGCTCGCCGAGGCCGCGCACGTCCCCGAGCTCCGGCACCGGTTCCTCGAGGCGATCCCCTACCAGCTCCTCGGCGGCGCGACCGCCATCCTCACCGCCGCCGCCGACAACGGCGTCGTCGTCCTCGACCACCCCGAGATCAGCATTCGGATGCTCGTCGGCCCGCTGATCAGCTACGTGACCTTCGGGGGCCTGATGAGCAACGACGCCCCGGAGCACCCCGGTGCCGACACCATCGAGTGGCTGGTCGACGCCTACCTCCGCACCCTCGACTTCGGCGGCGCGCCGTGACCCGGGCCTCCGCGGGCGCACCATGGGCGCGACGCACGGCCGTCGCCACCGTCGTGCTGGCGCTGACGGCGTGCCAGCAGCCCGACGACGGGACCATCGCCGCGACCGGCCGCGTGGTCGCCGACACGGTCTCCGTGCAGGCCCCCGCCCTCGCCGTCCCGCGCGTCAGCCTCGACGCCGGCTTCGTGACCCCGCCCGGGGCACCCGCCGCGGCGTCGACGGTGCCCGCCCTCCTCTCGCTCGGCGCCGCCCAGCGCGTCTTGGCCGTCGAGGTCCAGCTCGGCGACCACGTCGAAGAGGGCGACGTCCTCCTCCGGTTCGACGACGCCGCGCTGGCCGCCCAGGAGCGGGTCGCCGAGGCCGATGTCGCCGTCGCGAAGGCGCAGGTCGCCGTGATCGACGCCGCCGTCGACACCACCCACGACAAGGAGTCCGACCTCCGAGACACCCGCGAGGAGGTCGAGGACGGCATCGCGGAGGGGAAGTCGGCCAGGGCGGACCTCGTCGAGAAGCGCGACGACGCCCGCGCGGCCGCCGCGAAGCTGCCGAAGCAGCTGGCCACCGTCGAGAAGAACCTCCGCGACCTCACGGCCAAGCGCAAGGACGCCGAGAAGCAACTCCGCGAGGTCGAGGCCGCGCTCGAGGCGCTCCCCGCAGAGACCCCGGCGGAGCAGCGCGCGCCGCTCCTGGAGGCCCAGAAGAAGCTCACCGCCGGCCTGAAGGAGCTCAAGGCCGGCGTCGCGAAGCTGAACACCGCCCGGAAGAAGATCACCGACGCGCAGTCGCAGCTGAGGAAGGCCATCCCGCAGCTGACGAAGGGCATCGCCACCGTCGACGACAAGCTCGCCGAGGCCCGCGACGCAGTTAAGAAGATCGACAAGGCCATCACCAAGCTCGAGGATGCCCGCGCCACTCTCAAGCGGAACCGGAGGCTGGCCGTCATCGCCGCCGACGACACCACCGCGGTCGACAGGGCCAAGACCGCCCGGGAGCAGGCCGTCGTCCGGGCACCCGCCGACGGCGTCGTCGCCGACATCGCGCGCGTCGGGGACGTCGTGGCGCCGGGCGCGACGGTGGCCGAGATCACCCGCCCCGCGCTCGTCGTCCTCACCTGGCTCGCGCCGGAGCAGGCCGCGCGGGCCTGCCTCGACGCCCCAGCCACCGTCGCGGTCGACTCCCTCACGGCCCCGGTCGACGGCCGGATCAGCCGCATCCTGCCGCTGGCCGCCTACCCGCCCAGCTACCACGCCACCGACCAGGTGCACCTCACGCGGGCCGTTCCCGTCGAGGTGACCCTCGACGCTGCCCTCCCGCCCGGCGCCCCCGCCGACCTCCACCTATCGTCCTGCCAACCCAAGGGGTGACCCCGTGAGCACACACAAGCGTCCGCCGATCCCGGTGATCGTCCTCGTCGTCCTGCTGGTTGCGGGGCTCGGCGGCTGGTGGTGGTGGAGCGCCACCCGGCCCGCCGCCGACGCCGGCCTCGTCCTCACCGGACAGGTCGAGACCACCGAGGTCGCGATCGCGCCCGCCATGGCCGGGCGGATCGTGTCGATCGACGTGGCGGAGGGTGACCGCGTCACCGAGGGCCAGACGCTCGTCCAGCTGGACACCGCGGCGCTGGACCTCCAGGTCACGCAGGCCGAGCAGGGCGTGATCGCCGCGAAGGCGGCCGTGACCAACGCGGAGGACGACGACGATGCCACCAAGGCGGACGTGAAGGCCGCCAAGGCCCGGCTCGCGCAGGCTGAGGCCGCCGTCGAGCTGGCGAAGGTGCAGCTGGGCTACGCGACGATCACGGCGCCCATCGCGGGCACCGTCGTGGGTGTCGTCGGCAACGCGGGCGCGAACGCGGCCCCCGGCCGAACGGTGCTGACGATGGCCGACCCCGCCGACCTGTTCGTCCGGGTGTTCGTGCCAGAGCCGCGGATCGGCGAGGTCATCGTCGGGGGCGAGGTCACCGTCAAGACCGCCTCCGGCGCCGAGACCTACACCGGAACGGTCTCCTTCGTGTCCGACGCCGCCGAGTTCACCCCCAACACCATCGACACGCCAGACCAGCGCGCCAAGCTGGTGTTCGCCGTGCGCATCCGCGTCGACGACCCGACGGGCGCCCTCAAGCCCGGCATGCCCGTGGACGTCCGGCTGCCATGACCGGGCAGCCCGCAGCGGCCCCGGCGATCGAGGCCGTCGGCCTCCGCCGGAGCTTCGGCGACGTCGTGGCCGTCGACGGCGTGGACCTCAGCGTGCCGCGGGGGTCGGTGCTCGGCCTGCTCGGGCCCGACGGCGCGGGCAAGTCGACGCTGATCCGCATGCTGGCGACCGTGCTGCGGCCCGACGCCGGCGACGCCCGCGTCCAGGGCTACTCGGTGACCAGGCAGGCGAACCGCGTGACGCCGCGGATCGGCTACATGTCGCAGAAGTTCGCCCTCTACCCGGACCTGAGCGTGGCCGAGAACATCGAGTTCTTCGCGCGGCTGCGCGGCGTCGCGAAGGCCGAGCGCCGCGCGCGGTCGCTGGAGCTGCTGACCGGCATGGGCCTCGCGGACTTCCTCGGGAGGCAGGCGGGGCGCCTGTCCGGCGGCATGAAGCAGAAGCTGTTCCTGGCCACCACGCTGATGCACCGGCCCGACGTGCTGCTGCTCGACGAGCCCACCACCGGCGTCGACCCCGTCTCCCGGCGCGAGTTCTGGCGCATCCTCGCCGACCTCAACCGGGCGGGGACGACGGTGCTCGTCGCCACGCCGTACATGGACGAGGCGGAGCGGTGCACCGACGTGATCTTCCTCGACGGCGGCCGCGTCCGGCACCGCGGCACCCCCGCCGAGATCAAGGCGCTGCTGCCCGGCAGGTTGTTCGAGCTGCGCGCCGCCGAGCCGCGGGCCGCCCTGGCCGCGGTCCGCGGCCTACCCGGCGTGCTCGCCGCGCACCTCTACGGCGACATCGTCCGCGTGCTCTTCGATGCCGACGACGTCGCCGCGGTCGAGGCGGCGCTGGCCGGGGAGGGGATCGACGGCGCCGTCCGGGCCGCCGCCGTCGACATGGAGACGGCGTTCGCGGTCCTCGCCGAGCTGGCGCGTGAGGAGGTGGCGCGGTGAGCGCGGCCACCCGGATCGGCGCCCTGATCGCCAAGGAATTCCGGCACCTGGGCCGCGACCGGCGCACGCTCGCCGTCGTCCTCGCCCTGCCCGTGCTGCAGATGATCCTGTTCGCCTACGCGATCAGCTTCGACGTGACAAACGTCTCCACCGTCGTCATCGACCAGGACAGGACCCCAGCCAGCGCCGCCTACCTGCGGAGCTACGCCAGCTCAGACTTCTTCCGCGTCGTCGGCACCGCGGACGGCCTCGCCGACGTCGACCGCATCTTCGACCGCAACGAGGCCCGCATCGCCGTGGTCGTCCCGGCGGGCTTCGGGCGCAGCCTCGCCGCGGGCGAGCAGGCCACCGTCGCCGTCTACCTCGACGGCAGCGAGCCGACGGCGGCGCGCGTCGGGCGCGGGTTCGCCGTCGCGCTCAACCAGGCCTACGGGCAGAGCGTCGCCGTCGAATGGGCCGACGCCCAGGGCCTCGACGTCACGGCGGCCGGGCAGCTCGAGCCGCGGGTGCGCACCTGGTACAACCCCGAGCGCCGCAGCTCCGACTTCCTGATCCCCGGGCTGATGGTGGTGATCATCATGGTGGTGGCGGTGCAGCAGACCGCCGTCAGCCTCGTCCGCGAGCGCGAGCAGGGCACCGACGAGCAGCTCGCGATCAGTCCGTTGCGGGGCTGGGAGATGATGATCGGAAAGCTCGCCCCGTGGACCCTGCTCGCGTTCGCCGAGCTGGCCGCGATCACCGCCGTCGGGGTCTGGTTCTTCCACCTTCCACTGCGCGGCAGCCTGGGCGTCCTCGCGCTCGGCGCGGCGCTGTTCGTGTTCTGCTCGCTGGGCCTCGGGCTCGTCATCTCGGCGGTCGCGCCGACGCTGGAGAGCGCGAACATGCTGGGTCTCCTGCTGTCGATCCTGCCCGCCTTCATCCTGTCGGGCTTCGCGTTCCCGCTCGGCTCCATCCCCGTGGCGCTGCAGGCATTCAGCTGGCTGTTCCCGGCGCGGTTCATGGTGGCGATCTCGCGCGGCGTGTTCCTGAAGGGCGCGGGCGTCGCGGAGCTGTGGCCCGAACTGCTGACGCTGGCCGGCTACGCGGTGGTCGTGATCGCCGTCGCGGTGGTCCTCTCGGCGAGGAGGCGGCGATGAGCGGGCGACGGATCCGGCTGCTGATCTGGAAGGAGTTCCTGCAGCTGCGGCGCGACCCCCTGCTGCTGCGGCTGCTGTTCATCATGCCGATCGCGCAGCTGATCCTGTTCGGCTACGTCGTGGCGGCCGACGTCACGAACCTCCCCACCGCGGTGGTGGACCTCGACCGGACGGCGACATCGCGGGCCCTCTCCGCGCACTTCGACGCGTCGGACTACTTCGACGTCGTCGCGCGGCCCGCGGAGAGCGAGCTGCAACCGCTGATGGACACCGGCAGGATCGGCATCGCGATCGTCATCCCCGAGGGCACCCAGGCCGCGCTGGACCGTGGCGAGACCGCCCCGGTGGGCGTCGTTGTCGATGGCTCGGACAGCCAGGTGGCGTCGGTCGGCAGCGGCTACGCCTCGCAGATCGTCGCCCGGTTCAACGCCGAGCGCATGGCCGGCCAGGGCGTCCAGCTGGCCGCGCCCGGGATCGACGCGCGGGTCCGGGTGATGTTCAACCCGACGCTGGCTGCGGTGAACACCATGATCCCCGGGCTGGTCGCGGCGATCGTGATGCTGTCGATCATGGCGGTCATGGGCCAGGCCGTCGTCAAGGAGCGTGAGCGCGGCACGCTGGAGCAGATGTTCGTCACCCCGATCCGGCCCACCGAGTACCTGATCGGCAAGGTCACCCCCTACGTGCTGGTCGCCAACGTGCAGCTGCTGCTGGTGGCGCTGGTCGGCGTGTTCTGGTTCGGGGTCCCGTTCGCAGGCCGGATCTCGGTGGTGGTCGCCGGGCTGGCCCTGTTCATGCTCACCTCGATCGGGCTGGGGCTGCTGATCTCGCTGGTCTCGAACACCCGGCAGCAGGCGCAGCAGCTGATGATGCTGTTCATGCTGCCGAGCTTCGTGCTGTCGGGCTTCATCTTCCCCATCGACTCGATGCCGGCGGCGATCGTGCCGCTGACCTGGTTCGTGCCGCTCACCTGGGCCATCCAGATCCTGCGCGGCGCGTTCATCAAGGGCAGCGGCTTCGAGGCGCTCGGCACGCAGTTCCTGGTGCTGACGGCG
>DAONOU010000091.1:0-9149 GCA_035409265.1 Arachnia sp.
CCTCGTCGCGGGCGACGTGCCCGACTCGCTGAAGAACCGACGCCTCGTCTCGCTCGACCTGGCGTCGATGGTCGCCGGCGCGAAGTACCGCGGCGAGTTCGAGGAGCGCCTCAAGGCCGTCCTGAACGAGATCAAGGAGGCCGAGGGGCAGATCATCACGTTCATCGACGAGCTGCACACCGTCGTCGGCGCGGGCGCGTCCGGCGAGGGCGCGATGGACGCCGGGAACATGCTCAAGCCCATGCTGGCCCGGGGCGAGCTCCGGATGATCGGCGCGACGACGCTGGACGAGTTCCGCGAGCGGATCGAGAAGGACCCCGCGCTGGAGCGCCGCTTCCAGCAGGTGTTCGTCGGCGAGCCGTCCGTGGAGGACACCGTCGCCATCCTGCGCGGCCTCCGCGAGCGCTACGAGGCGCACCACAAGGTGCGGATCACCGACTCCGCGCTCGTCGCCGCGGCCAGCCTCTCCGACCGGTACATCACCTCGCGGCAGCTGCCGGACAAGGCCATCGACCTCGTCGACGAGGCCGCGTCCCGGCTGCGGATGGAGATCGACTCCTCGCCGGAGGAGATCGACATGCTGCGCCGCGACGTCGACCGCATGACCATGCAGAAGTTCGCCCTCGAGAAGGAGGACGACGACGCCTCGCGCGAGCGCCTCGCCGCGCTGAGCGGGGAGCTGGCCGACGCCGAGGAGGAGCTGCGCGGGCTCGAGTCGCGCTGGGAGGCGGAGAAGTCCGGGCTGAACCGGGTCGGCGACCTCAAGGAGCGGATCGACCAGCTGCGCTCCGAGGCCGAGCGCCTGTACCGCGAGGGAAGGCTCGAGGAGGCGTCGCGGATCAGCTACGGCGAGATCCCCGCCGTCGAGCGCGAGCTCGCCGACGCGGAGGAGAGCGACAAGACGCCGTCGATGGTCTCCGAGGAGGTCTCGGCAGGTGACATCGCCGAGGTCGTGGCGTCCTGGACCGGCATCCCCGTCGGCAGGCTGCTGCAGGGCGAGTCCGAGAAGCTGCTCCAGATGGAGGAGCGGATCGGGGCGCGCCTGATCGGTCAGCGGGCCGCGGTCAAGGCCGTGTCCGACGCCGTTCGCCGTAGCCGCGCCGGCATCTCCGACCCGAACCGGCCCACCGGCTCGTTCCTGTTCCTCGGCCCCACCGGGGTCGGCAAGACCGAGCTGGCCAAGGCGCTCGCCGACTTCCTGTTCGACGACGAGACCGCGCTCGTGCGCATCGATATGAGCGAGTACTCCGAGAAGCACTCGGTGGCCCGCCTCGTCGGCGCGCCCCCCGGCTACGTCGGCTACGAGGAGGGCGGCCAGCTCACCGAGGCCGTGCGCCGTCGGCCCTACTCCGTCATCCTGCTCGACGAGGTGGAGAAGGCCCATCCGGACCTGTTCAACATCCTGCTGCAGGTGCTCGACGACGGCCGCCTGACCGACGGCCAGGGCCGCACCGTCGACTTCCGCAACACGCTGCTGATCCTGACCTCGAACCTCGGCTCGCAGTTCATGGCCGACCCGCTGCTCTCGCCCGAGAACAAGCGCGAGTCGGTGATGGGCGTCGTCAGGCAGGCGTTCCGGCCCGAGTTCCTGAACCGGCTCGACGACGTCGTGCTGTTCGACGCGCTGACCGCGGAGGACCTGGCGCGGATCGTCGAGATCCAGCTGGAGCGCCTCAACCGCCGCCTGGCGGGCCGCCGGATCGCCGTCGAGGTGTCCGAGGCCGCGCGCCTGTGGCTGGGGGAGGTCGGCTTCGACCCGATCTACGGCGCGCGCCCGCTGCGTCGCCTCGTGCAGTCCACGCTCGAGGACCAGCTGGCCCGCGGCCTGCTCTCCGGCGAGATCCACGACGGCCAGACGGTGCGTTTCGACAAGGTCGGCGACGGGGTGAGCATCGTCTGAGTTCCTTAAGAGTGCGATGTGTGTTCGTCCATGAACCAACATCGCACTCCTAGGAAGCACTATCCCGGCAGGTGTCCCACGACGACGACCTCGTGGGGCAGCTCCCGCCCGGCCAAGGCGTCGTCGACGAGGTCCACGGTCGCGTCCCGCGCGGCGCGCGTGGGGCAGCGGACCTCGACCGAGCCGATCTCGAGAGCCGCGGTGCCGACGACGTCCAGGTAGTCCTGGACTCGTCGGCGCCACCACTCGGGCGTCGCGCCCGGGGGAGGGACGTCGACGGCGACGAGCCGGTTTCCCGTGCCCGGGAGGACGGCCGCGACGTGGACGACCCGCCCATCGCCCAGCCGTAGCGAGACGCGGGCCGCATCGCTTGCCGCGGGAGGCGCGCCCACGATCGCGCGGGCCTCGCGCGCCAGCACGGAGCCGACGGTCGGGTAGCGGACGCCGCGTCGTCGGTCCTCCGCCCTGGCCCGGCGACGCGCCGCGTAGACGCCGGCCACGCCGACGCCCCACAGGGCGAACTGGGCGGACATCGCCCACCGGAAGGCGGAGGGACTGGGCCCGCCGAGGAGGTCCAACACGGCCCCGATCGCGAAGACGCCGATCACCGTCGCGGTGAAGCCACTGGCGACGACGAGCCCGCTGGCGGTGCCCATGTCGCGCAGCGGGTTGGCGGCCCTCGCGACGTCGAACCCGATGGACGAGCCCGGTCCCGCGGCCGCAAGCCCGATCATGAGCGCGACGAGTAACCACAGGGGAGCGGGCCCCGGGAGCAGCAGCACGGCCGCCCACGGCACGACGGCCAGCAGCGAGAACAGCAGCGCGAGGGTGACCCGGTGCACGGGCGCCCTCCTGCTGAGGAAGCCGACGAGGATCGCCGCGGGCGCGCCGGCGAACACGTAGACGGTGAAGAGGCCCGCGGTGGTGCGCGGGGAGAGGCCCTGGCCGACGAGCAGGAACGGGTAGCCCCACATCAGGGTGAAGACCATCGGCCAGAACGCGCACATCCAGTGGATCCAGAAGGCCACGCGCGACGCGGAGTGGCCCAGCACGTCGGCGACCTGTTCCCGCGCGCGCTGCCGCGCCCCGCGGGCCGACGCGGCGTCGTCCGGGGCGTTGCGCACCAGGGCGAGCACGAGCGCGGCCATGGCGGCCGACACGGCTGCCGCCGCGGCGAACGACTGCGTCCACCCCGCGGCGCCGAGCAGCGCGGCGAACGGGAGCGAGCTGGCCAGCTGCCCCGTTTGCCCGAGCATGGAGGTCAGCTGGTTGAGCATGGGGATCTGCCGCGGCGCGAACCAGGCGGGCAGGAGCCGGAGCACGGCCGTGAACGTCATCGCGTCGCCGGCTCCCACCAGGATGCGCGCGAGAATGGCCGACGCCAGGTCGGGGCTCACGGCGAGCGCCACCTGGCCGAGGCACATCAGTACGGCCCCGGCGCCGACGACGACGCGGGTGCCGAGCCGGTCGACGAGCAGCCCGACGGGAACCTGCATCGCCGCGTAGGTGATCAACTGGACGACGACGAAGAGGCTCGTCAGCGAGGCGCCGGACGCGAAGCGCTCCGCAGCGGACGCGCTGGCCACGCCGAAGCTCGTCCGCTGGAAGACGGCCGAGGCGTAGGCGACGACGCAGAGCGCCCACATCAGCCAGGCGCGCGGTGAGGTCGTGGTCGCCGTCATGGGGTTCCTCGGCATTGAGTCGTTTCAACCACGGTAGTCGATCGGCCCGGCATCGGCCTAACCCTGTCCGCGTGGGGGTACCCTGGTGCGCATGGTTGGCGACAGCATGCGCATCGGGGACTCGGAACGCGACGAGGCCGTCTCCATGCTGCAGGAGCACCACGCCGCCGGACGGCTGTCCACCGAGGAGTTCGACGAGCGCATGGGCAAGGCGCTGGAGGCGCGGACAGCCAGCGATCTCGTCGGCCTGTTCTTCGATCTCCCCGCGCCGCGGCCGGGCCTGGATCTCGCCGCGCAGCCCCAGCCCGAGCCCGTCGTCGCCCCGTGGGCGGGAGCCCCGCAGGCGCCCGCGACCTGGGGCGCGGACGACGATCAGCTGCAGCATCGCCCGATGGCCCGCCCGTGGTTCGCGCAGTGGTGGATCATCCTGCCGTTCGTGATCATGGGCACCCGCGGCATCTGGTGGATCATCCCGATGGTCGCGCTGTGGATCTGGGTGATCTGGCCCGCCATCGAGCAGAACCGCCAGCGCCAGCAGGTCGCCGCCGCGCCCATGCGTCCGCTGACGCTCGAGGAGCGCGACCAGGTCCTCTTCGCGCTGCGCACCGGCAGCGAGACGGCGGCCATCAAGCGTTACCGCGAACTCACCGGCGCCGACCTGTACACCGCCACCATGACGGTGAAGGCCATGCAGCGGGAGTTGGGTCGCTAGCCCGCTCCTTGAGCCGCGCCCCAAGGAGCGCAGCGACGCGGGCGCGGGCCGTTAGGTCAGGCGGGCCGCAGCTCCAACAGGCGTGCGCCGTCGCCGTCCTCGAGCAGCCAGATCGCGCCGTCCGGGGCCTCGGCGACCGCGCGGATGCGCGCGTCCATCGGCCAGTCCTCGGCCAGCTCGGCGTCCTCGCCGTCGAGGTCGACCCGGATCAGGGCCTCGCCGGAGAGCGCGCCGAGGAACGCGTCGCCGGTCCAGGCGGGGAACAGGTCGCCGTGGTAGATCATGAGCGAACCCGGCGAGACGCTGGGGTTCCACCACACCTTTGGCGCCTCGAACCCGTCGCCCGGCTCGTGGTCCGGAATCTCGCCGCCGCCGTAGTGCGAGCCGTTCGACGCCTCGGGCCAGCCGTAGTTGGCGCCCGGCACGATGAGGTTCAGCTCGTCGCCGCCCTGCGGGCCCATCTCCGAGGCCCAGAGCCGGCCGTCGGCGTCGAAGGCGAGGCCGAGCACATTGCGGTGGCCGATCGACCAGAACTGCCGCGCGACGCCCTCGCCCTGGAACGGGTTTCCGGCGGCGGGTCGGCCGTCGAGCGTGAGGCGCAGGATCTTGCCGAGGTTGCCGTCGAGCTCCTGCGCGGGCTCCATCTTCTGGCGGTCGCCGGAGCTGACGAACAGGTGGTCGTCGCGGATGGCGAGGCGGTGCGAGAAGTGACCGTTGCCGCTGACCTTCGGCGTCTGCTCCCAGATGACGGCGAGGCCGGTGAGCGTCGCGTCCCGGACGTCGAGGGTGCCTGTGCCGACGACGGCGCCGGAGGTCCCGCCGTCGCCCTCGACCCAGCTGAGGTACACCCGTCCGTCCGCCTCGAAGGTGGGGTCGGGGATGATGTCGCCCAGTCCGCCCTGTCCGGCGGCGACGACCTCGGGCGCCCCGTCGACCTGCCGGACGCCGTCCGGGCCGCGCAGCCAGATGTCGCCCTGGCGGCCGGTGATGACCAGCTCATCGGTGCCGGGGAGGAAGGCCATCGCCCAAGGCTCGTCGAAGGTCTCGTGGGCGGTGACGTCGAGCTCGTGCGTGTCGGGGATGGGGCTCGGCGAGTCCGTCGGCGTCGGCTCGGCGGAGGGAGGGGCCGACGGCGTCTCAGCCGTCGCGCTCGGCGCGGGCTCGGAGGGCCCGGGTGTCGGCGCCGTCGTGCACCCGGCCAGGGCGAGGGGAAGGCACCCGCCAAGGGCCACCCGGGGGAGCAGCGCCAGCCGTCTCATGCGGAGGCCGGTCAGGGCTCCTGGCTGGCGGAGGGGCTCGGCGACGGCGTCGTCGTGGGAGCGACGCAGATGCTGCCGCCGGTCTCGACCTCCTTCAGCGGCTTCTTCACGGGCTCCGGCTTCTCGCTGCCGAGGAGGAGGTCGACGCTCCCGTCGACGCGCTCGTCGAAGTCCAGCGTCACGTTCTCGTAGTAGGACGCCACGAGCGTCATGGACGGCTCCTCGCGCTTGTTGCCCCGGACGACCGGGGACGTGACGCGCTCCTCGACGTTGTCGACCTTGATGACCGTGAAGCCCGCATCCTTCATCCGCTGCGACTCGCGGGAGGCGAGGCCGGAGGTGAAGCCGCCGTTGAAGACCCGAAGCGAGACCTGCTCGGGGGTGACGACGTCGGCCGGCATCGTGACGCAGGGCGTCGGCGTCGGCGTCGGCAGAGGGGCGGTGAGCTCCTTCCACCCCCACATGACCCCCCAGGCGAGCGCGCCCAGCAGGCCGAGCACGATGATGGGGGTCGCGATGAGGCGGAAGATGCGCATGGTCAGCTCAGCTCCAGCACTCGGGCGTGCATCGTCTGCCGCTGCTGCAGCGCGGCCCGGAGCGCGCGGTGCAGCCCGTCCTCGAGATACAGCTCGCCGCGGTAGGACACGACGTGGGCGAACAGGTCGCCGTAGAACGTGGAGTCCTCCTCCAGCAGGGCCTCGAGGTCGAGGGTGCGCTTCGTGGTGACCAACTCGTCGAGGCGCACCTGATGCGGCGCGATCGCGATCCACTGCTTCTGCGTGTAGCCGTGGTCCGGGTATGGGCGCGTGTCGCCGACTCTCTTGAAGATCACCGCGCCAGCCTAGCCTGCGTTATCGGAGCCCGGGAGCCCCTCGGCGCAATAGCCCGCCGACGGGCGGTCAGCTGACCGTGTAGTGCTCGACCTCGGGGTCGGTTCGGACCTTGTCCGTGAGGGCCTGGGTCTGCTCGGCGAGCGCCTCGGCGCTCAGCCTCCCGTCCAGGAACCGCGCCCACAACGGGTTGAGGTCGGCGGTGAGGCCGTAGTGCGTCGCGAACCGCCAGCTGAACAGGTCGTCGCCGGCGTCCGCGATCATCCTGGTCTGCGACGTGAGCGCCGACGACGACAGGTCCGCGGGCACGGAGTTGCGCACCACCGTCGGCACCAGGTTCTCGCGCGAGAACTCCGCGGCCGCCTCGGCGGTCAGGAGCTCGCGGAGGAGCGCGAGGCCGCCGTCGGGGTTAACGGCGCGTCGAGGCACCAGGAACGGCTCGGTGGCGGCGAGGTGAATGCCCGCGGGCGACAGCGCGGGCGACGACGTCAGCGTCGGGACGGGGACGGCCGCGAGCTCGAAGTCGTCGGGCGCGTCCTGCGCGATCTCGCGGGCGATCCACGACCCGGCGGGATACAGCAGCGCGCGCCCCTTTCGGGACCACTCGCGCTGGGCCTCGAGGTACTCGCCGCCGGACATCACGAACCCCGCCCGCACGCACTCCTCGAGCCCGCGCAGCACGCCGAGCACCGCGGGATGTCCCCAGGCGCCGTCGGCCAGGTTGTCGAGCGCGACCCGAACCTCGTGGCCCCCCTCCTTGATGGCCGAGGAGACGGCGAGCTCGAGGTAGTAGTCGGCGGCGTCGGTGCCGTAGACGAACAGCGCCATGCCTGCGCCCTTCGCCTGCTCGCCGAGGTCGAGCATGGCGTCCCAGGTGGCGGGGACCGTCCAGCCCTCCGCCGCGAGGCGATGCGCCGAGTGCCACAGGCCGAACACCGTGAGGACGTAGGGGAGCGCAACCTGGCGGTCGTCGACGGAACCGGCGGTCAGCGCGGTGCGGAAGAGCGTGTCCGACAGCCGGGAGCCCGCGTCGTCGGTCGTCGCGAGGAGGCCGTCGAGGGGGAGCAGTTCGTCGAGGAGGGCCGAGATGGGCAGCGCGTCGGCGCCGGAGTTGCCGACCAGGTCTGGCGGCGTGGCGTCCGCCGCGAACCGCGGCCCCACCTCGGTGGCGACGGCGGTGACCGGCGTGACGCGGACGCGCAACCCGGGGGTGCGCTCGGTCAGCCGTTCGCCCGCCGCGCGCACGAAGGAGGTGCCGAACGCGCCGTCGAAGACGACGGCCTCGACGGCGAGCGAGTCTCCGGGGCGGCCGGGCCAGGCGGTGGGGGTCGGGCTCGGCGGGGGCGCCGTCGGCGGCGGGACCGGGGGCGCGGGGGTGGGAGTGCAGGCTGCCGCCCCGACGGCGCTGACCCCCAACGCCGCCAGGAAGGTCCTGCGCTTCACCTTCACGACGAACCGTCCTGCCCCACACGGCTTCGACACGGGCGTTCGGCTAGCGCCTCGCCGCCCGGCTCAACCAGCGTGGAGCTACCTGCCGGTGCCGGCGTAGACCGTCGCGGTCTCCTCGGCGTCCAGGCCGAAGGCGGTGTGCGAGGCGCGGACCGCGGCGTCGACATCGTCGGCCCCCACGATCACGGAGATGCGGATCTCGGAGGTGGAGATCATCTGCAGGTTGACGTCGGCCTCGGCCAGCGCCCGGAAGAACGTGGCGGAGACGCCGGGGTGCGAGCGCATGCCGACGCCGACCGCGGAGACCTTGCCGATCTGGTCGTCGTACAGCAGCTCCTCGAAGCCGACCTCGTCCTTGATCGCCTCGATCGCCGCGATGGCCTTCGCGCCGTCGGACATGGGCAGGGTGAACGAGATGTCGGTCTTGACGTCGGACAGGCGCGAGATGTTCTGCACGATCATGTCGATGTTGACGTCGGCGTCGGCGACCGCGGTGAAGATCGCGGCGGCCTCGCCCACCCGGTCCGGCACGCCGACGACGGTGATCTTGGCCTCGCCGCGGTCGTGCGCGATGCCCGTGATGATGGCTTGTTCCATGGTCTCGTCCCTGTCGATCTCGTCCTGGTTCCTGACCCAGGTTCCCTGCTTGTCCGTGAAGGAGGAGCGCACGTGCACCGGCACGTTCTCGCGGCGCGCGTACTCGACGCAGCGCAGGTGGAGGATCTTGGCGCCCGAGGCGGCCATCTCCATCATGTCCTCGTAGCCGATCTCGCGGATCTGGCGCGCGGACGGCGCGATGCGCGGATCGGCGGTGTAGACGCCGTCGACGTCGGAGTAGATCTCGCAGTAGTCGGCGTTCAGCGCCGCGGCGAGCGCGACGGCGGTGGTGTCGGAGGCGCCGCGGCCGAGCGTCGTGATGTCCTTGGTGTCCTGTGACACGCCCTGGAAGCCCGCGACGATGGTCACCTTGCCCTCGTTCAGCGACTTCTCCACGCGCCCGGGCGTGATGTCGATGATGCGCGCGTTGCCGTGCGTCGGGGTGGTCAGCACGCCGGCCTGCGAGCCGGTGTAGGACACGGCCTCGACGCCGAGGTCGGACAGCGCCATCGCGAGCAGCGCCGCGGACTGGCGCTCGCCGGTGGTCAGCAGCATGTCCAGCTCGCGCGACTTCGGCCGCGGCGACACCTGCAGCGCGAGGTCCATCAACTCGTCGGTGGTGTCACCCATCGCCGAGATGACGATGATGACGTCGTGCCCCTCGCCGCGCGTGCGGGCGATCCGCCGCGCCACGCGCTTGATGGACTCGGCGTCCTCGAC